>JAEDNZ010000170.1 GCA_016302215.1 Muribaculaceae bacterium | reverse complement strand
GTAGGTAGCCCATAGGAGAATCGAACTCCTCTTTCAAGAATGAAAATCTTGCGTCCTAGCCGATAGACGAATGGGCCGGAACCTGAAGCCGCAGCGGCTTAGGCGAGCTTGGCGATGTGGCGTGCAAGCTTGCTTTTGAGGTTGGCGGCTTTGTTCTTTGAGATGGCCTTCTTAGATGCAAGGCGGTCAAGGAGCGCGGTTACTACGGGGAGCTTCTCGGCAGCTTGAGCCTTGTCGGTCATCTTACGCAGATTGCGGACAGCGTTGCGGGCGGTCTTGGCATAATAGCGGTTGCGCAGGCGACGAGCCTCGGTCTGGCGGATTCTCTTTAATGATGACTTATGGTTTGCCATGTCTGTTTCTCTATGATTTAATGTTATTTCTTTGGATTGTGGTAGCCCATAGGAGAATCGAACTCCTCTTTCAAGAATGAAAATCTTGCGTCCTAGCCGATAGACGAATGGGCCGATGCGCTAAAAGCGAGTGCAAATATAGCCACTTTTTTTAACATGGGCAAAAAATGGCTGTTATAGAGCATATTTTTAAATATTTTTAGTAATTTTGTGACATCGTTTCGGCGGCGCTCGCTATCATTGAGGCATCGAGGCCGGCGACGCACTTTCAAGGCTATGCTCACTACTCTGCAATGCATATCACTGCGCACGGTCAAGTATGACGACAAGCGTGCCATCGTCACGGCGTGGTCGCGCAGCCACGGCAGGCTCTCCCTGCTGACGGCGGCGGGCGCCACGCGCGAGGCGGCGCGTCGCCGGGCGTTGCTCATGCCGTTGTCGCTCTTTGAGGGCGTGGCTGACCTGCGCCCTGACCGCGAGATATATCCGCTGCGCGAGGTCAGGCCGCTGCGTGTGCTCGCACATATCCACGCCCATCCGCTCAAGGCCGTGATGAGCCTCTTTGTGGCTGACTTCTTGGAGTGGGCGCTGCGCACCTCGCCGCCTGACCGGCACCTGACTGATTTCCTCTTTGAGAGCGTGGCGCTGCTCGACAGCCTCCGCGATGCCACTGCCGTGGCCAACTTCCACCTATATCTACTCTACCACTTAGGCCGCTTTTTAGGCATCGAGCCGGATATAGGCTCGCGCATGGCCGATACTGACGTCTTTGATATGCGCGATGGCGTCTTTCGCGCCTCGGCGCCCATGCATAGCCGCTATCACGCCGGGCGTGAGGCGCGCGCGGTGTGGCTGCTGAGCCGTATGCGCCCACAGACGCTCGCGGCGTTTCGCTTCACGCGCGCCGAGCGCAATGACATCTTAGATGAGATTTTAGCTTACTACTCTATGCACCTGTCGCCCGTGGGCGCCTTGCCCTCGCTGGCCATTGTGCGCGATGTGATGTGCTGAGGGGCGGCAGCTGAGGTGTCAAGCCTTAGGCTCGATAGCTCCGAGACCCCAGTAAATTACGATCAGAAACGCTACCATCACTATGACTAACACCGCCGATGCTATCAGCGAGGTGATAGCGAGGTTGCGCCAGCCGGCGCTGCGCGAGCGCGTGCCCACTACGCCGAGCACTATCGCCGCGAGGCCTAAGCCCAGGGCTGCATAGCCATTCCACATCAGCAATATCCACGCCATGATGGTCACCACCATAGAGATGGCGGCGAGCATGCTGCGCACACTGCGGCGCGACGCCTGCGGCGTCGACGCGGGCGCGGCCTCCACCGGCTCCACTGCCGGGGCTACGGCCTCGGACTCGACGGCGGGCATAGCGGCCTCAAGCTGCTCTGACGGGGTATTTATCTCTTGGTCCTGCATGGATAAGCGGTTTGTCGTTGCAAAGATACTAACTTTTGTTTTAATTAGACAAATAATGCTAAAAAAAGTTTATGCCCAAGTGCATTTTTAACATTTAGCATCACTTCTGCGCCTGTGTCGGCCTGAAATTCTGCGGCGGTGATAGAAATGACAGCTCTTTACTATCATAATATTGACGGCGATGAAAGCCGCCGGCCGTCAATCATCATATCAGCGCGGATGCCATTCTTAACTCTCAAAAATCACATATCATTATGGCAAAGACAGCTACACCACCCATTACCGAGCCTCAAGAGAGGCATCGAGAGCCATTTCTATCAACGAAGTGTATCAAAAATAGCGACACAATTGTCGTATTATAGGTGACACGCTTATTTTATCTATTTGATATTATTGCAATAACTTTGCTTTGCAGATTAAGTTAAAATAGTTAGTATTGATAATACATTGATAAATCAATCAAGTAATGCACATTGGACAGCGAATACATGAAATCCTTATAGAGCAGCAGCGCACACCCACATGGTTTGCGCGCAAGATTTGCTGCACACGCCAGCACGTTTACACTATTTTCAAGAAGTCCAATGTAGATGTGGAGCTGTTGATGCGCATCAGCCGCGCCCTCGACCACAACTTCTTCAGCGAGCTCGCCGAGGAGATATCTAATGAATCGTCACACCCGGCAGACCCCGACAATTTATGAGTATAACAATGACTATAATAAATTAACGATAATACATATCCAAAAATGAGAAAGACAAATATCAAGCCTGCTATAGCTTTCATAGCGATGCTATTGGGCGCTGTGACAACGCTGTCTGCGTTAAAAGTAGATTATTCGGTGACGTATGTGCCGGAAGAGAGAGGTAGCGAGTTCCTAAAAATCACACGCGAAAGCGACTATGTGTGTATGCCACAGGTGTCGCGCTCGTCACGGGGCGCTCAGTGGATGACAAATCGCATCCTTGCGGTGTCGCCTGATGGTAAGAATATAGCATATTTGTCGTTGCGAGATGGCCTGACGAATATATTCATCAAAGATGCCGAAAAACAAGGGGCTTCGCGTCAGCGCACCAATCGCACGGCAGTGGTGGATTTTACATATTCGCCTGACGGCAAGACAATCTGCTTCACAGAGAGCAAGGGTAAGACATCAAATAGCTTGTTTATCACAGATGCTGAGTCAGGCTATGTGTGTCGGCAGATTACTTCGGGAAGTATGGACTACTCGCCTATATATAGCCGTGACAAGAAATGCATTTATTTTTGCAGAGCAGAGAAAAGAAGTATGAGTATATGGTCATACGATATAGGCCAAAATTATCTGTCGAGCTATACCAATGGCGTCAATCCCTTCCCATCGAAGAAAGAGAATGCAATCTATGTGGCTCGCCCCAACGTTGATGGTAATGGTGAGATATGGAAGGTGAATTTTGATAGCGGAGTAGAGGAGTGTATATTGTCAGATAAGGCACATTCATTTTACTCACCGGTAATATCGCCGGATGGCACCAAGATATTGGTGGTCGGCAGCTCATGCATCACCAGTGGCAACACTAAATATTGGAATACTGATATCTTCACCTGCGATATAGATGGCACGCATTTGCAGCAACACACCTATCATGCTGCCGATGATTTAAGCCCGGTTTGGAGCGCTGATGGCAAGTATATTTACTTCATCTCGCAGCGCGGTAATGCCGAAGGATTGGCAAATGTATGGAGAATGGCATACAACAACTAAGTCAACATAATATTAACCAAAAAACAGAGACAAGATGAAACAGTTCAAGTTTTTAGTAGCAGCGATTGCGATAGCAATGGCAGCTCCGATGGCAACAGCCCAGTTTACAACCGGTGGTGGCGGCGGCAGCAGTGCCGATGGCGACTATCTGCCGCAAAAAGGCTATCGCGGCTTCTTTGATGCCGGCTATAGCGTAGGCGTAGGCGGCGGTGATGGTCGTATCGAGACATCTACGGTGCACGGCTACCAGTTCAGCCCCTACTTCTTTGCCGGTGTCGGTGTGGGTTTCTCATACTTTCACGAGGGTGAGGTATGGGGCCTGCCGATTTTTGCTGACTTCCGTGGTGAGTATGGCAATTTCGGCACGGGTCGAGT
>JAEDNZ010000012.1 GCA_016302215.1 Muribaculaceae bacterium | reverse complement strand
GCGATGCTCACGGTGCCCATATTCATCATTTTCCAGATATAGAGGGTGGGTATGGCCACGATTTTGTCGTTGACGCGGTTGTAGTAAGCGTCGGCGGTGAGCGATAGTGCCTTGAGAGGCCCGTAGCCCTTGGCGGGGGCGGCAAAGGTGGCGCCGAAGTTGTATTGCAATGCTTGCTCCGGCCGAAGGTTGACGTTGCCGATGCGCAGGTAGTACATGTCATTGAATGTGGGCACACGCATAGCGTCCTTGACCGAGGTGCGCAGCCTCAGGTCGCAGGAAGTGGGCATACGCCAAGCGATGCTCAGCGCGGGCGACAGACGTCGGTGAGTGTCGGGGCGCTCGTGGCCTTGCGCCACGTGCTCTGAGACCACAGTGGCCAGCAGCGATGCCACGGCGCTGATGTGCGTGCCGTAATAGGCTGCGGCGAGCGCTGTCTGCGAGGTGATGCGCTTGGGGAAGGGGCACGATGGTAGGTTGGAGCGCAAGGTGTTGTAAGTGAGGTCAGACGTCAGGGCCGCAGAGATATTGCAGGGGAAGCGATATCGGGCGGCCGCGGTGGCATAGCCTTCGTGCTGTCTGTGTCGGTCCTCAAGGACTCCGCCGGCATATTTGTCGTTGTAGTCGAGGTAGTGAGTGAGCAGGTAGTTGTATTTGGCGGCGGCTTGCAGGTCAAGGCGCTCGGCGAGCTTGCGCTGTAAGTGAGCCTGCACAAAGGCGTTGCGGTCAGAGAGACGCTGGCTCGCGTAGTCGTTATAAAGGATTACGGCGCCGGGGAGGCCTCGTTCCGAGTCGTAGAAATAGGCTTTCAGCGCTATGTCAGTGGCGTGGCTGTAGCGGCCGTAGGCGTTGACCTCGGCGCGCCATGCTTCGATGTCGGAGTTGCGGCGCTCGCCCTCCTGAAAGGTGCTGACGTTGGGCACCTTGTAGTGGTATCGGCTGTCGGCGCGAGTGTAGTCAATGCGCGCTGATGCCGCCCAATGGTCAGAGAGGCGTTGGTCATAGCTCACATACGGGTTGACAAAGCCCCACGAGCCGGCGCGCATCTTGGCGGTGATGCGCACGTGGCGGTAGTCAAATGAGGGCTTGGCCGATGTGATGCTGAGCACGCCGGCCGAGGCGTAAGCGCGCGCCGGCCGCAAGATGTCGTCAGTCTGCCCCATCGACAGGGCTATCATTTCTATGTTGTCGAGCGAGAAACGGCTGAGGTCTATCTGGCCGTTTTGAGCGTCGGAGATTGCCACGCCGTCGTAAATCACGCCGGTGTGCTTAGCTCCGAGGCTGCGCACCGACACCGTCTTGAGGCCGCCGATGCCGCCGTAGTCTTGCACGGTGACGCCCGGGAAGAGCTTTACGGCGTCGGTGAGGCTTTGAAGCCCGAGCGCCTCGATGTCTTTGCTATTGACGATCTGCAGAGGCGCAGCAGAGCGCACCTGCGGCGCTGTTGGGCGTGCAGTGACCTCCACCTCGCTGAGGGTGATGCTGTCAGCAGAAGTGGCGGCGGCATCGCCATCGTCGATGGCGGTGGCGTGGGCGCGCAGCGGCATCGCCGCCGCCGTCAGTGCTAATATTTTAATGCAAAAGTGCCTCAATTGCGTATCGTCGAATGAGCGTTGGCGGTTTTCGTTTACTATTGTGATTTGCAATAGCAAGAGCGAAATCGGCGATAGACACAACAGCGGCACATCGGCTGCCGCCCGCGGCTAACAATCATACGTCAGCATACACGGGTGATATCCTCGCAAACTCGTCCTCGCAAGCTCGCAAATCGTGTGGGGTGAAAAGGCAGGTCTTCTGACTCGTTTCATTTTTCGGCGCCTTCCCGGGGCGGAGATAACCCCAGTGACTTGACGCATCGGCAGACTCTTCCGCCTGTCAGTGCCGGAAAATTGGGCTGAAACACACAGCAGCGGGACTGTACGGGAGTCGCACCCGTTTCCCTTTAGTCGCCTTATGGGCGACACCAATTCGGGAGCAAAGTTAACGCTTTTTTTTGTGACGGCAAAATGTTTTTGCTTTGACGCCTTCCGGACGGCTCTCAGTCGCGGTCGAGGAAAAATTGGGGTATGTTGCACACAAAGACGTCGTGGCGGCGCAGCGTGTCGCCGGCGGCGATGATGCTCTCGATGGTGATGCGTCCTATGACATACGAGGCGGTGGCAGAGGTGTAGCGCTCAGAGATGGATGTGAAGGTGAAGGCCTCAAGCACGGCGGGGTCGCTGTAGCGCAGATATATTAGCAGCTCCACTTGCCGGGTGTAGGCGGGGCGCCCTATATAGCTCATCTTCTTGTATTCGTAGCGGTAGAGGTGGCGGCGCGCCATCACGTCGCTGAGGATGGATGAGGCGGTGGGCAGGGCGCCGGCGCCTTTGCCGAACATAAATTGGCGGTCATAGCACTCTCCGCGGATTACCACACCATTGTATTCGTTATCCACGCTGTAGATGTATTTCTGCGGCGACACAAATTCGGGCATCACAAAGAGCGTGAACTCGGTGTCGGAGACCTTGACCACCTGGGCCACGAGCTTGATTTTCCATCGCTTGTCGCGAGCATAGGAGATGTCAAAATCAGAGATGTCGGCGATGCCCTGACACAGCACATCGTCGGGCGAGACATACACGCCCAGGGCGTGGACTGTGATGATGACCAATTTGAATAGTGAGTCAAAGCCGAGAATGTCAAACGAGGGGTCGGCTTCGGCAAAGCCCAGGCGCTGGGCCTCGGCGAGCGCCTCGGCGTAGGGAGCGCCGAGGTCAAATACGCGCGAGAGTATGTAGTTTGACGAGCCGTTGAGTATGCCTTTGACCTCGAGCAGCAGGTCGTTGTCATAATACTCCTCAAGATTACGTATGATGGGTATCGAGCCGCACGATGAGGCATCGTAGAGCAGAGCGGTGTCGGCCTCGCGCTGCAGGCGTATCAGCTCGGGCAGATGGCGCGCTATCATGGCTTTGTTGCCCGAGACCACGGGAATGCCGCGGCGCAGGGCGCGCGTGACGATGCGGTATGATGCTTCCGGGTCGTCAATGACCTCTACTATGAGGTTGATGCCGGGGTCGTTGATGATGTCGTCAGGGTTGTCGGTGAGGATATTGGGGTTGACGGCCACGCGGCGCGGCTTGGCCACGTTGCGCACACAGATGCGTGATATTTCGGCGTGAGCGTTGCGGGCCAGCGCTAAGGCGCGGATAAAGCCTTGGCCTACTGTGCCCAGGCCGAAGAGGCCTATCTTCAGAGTGTCGGGAGGTGTCATAATGAGTCAGGAGGTGTCATAAATGGTAGTAAGATATTGTTGAGGAGGTCGCCCTCTACGAGGAAGCCGTCGTGGCCGTAGTCTGAGGCTATCTCGGCATACTGCGCGCCGGGGATTGCGCGGGCGAGCGCTTTCATCTCCTGCGGCGGGAAGATTATATCCGAGGAGATGGCCACCACGATGGTCCGTGCCGTCAGTGATGCCAGGGCGCGAGATATGCCGCCGCGGTCGCGCCCTATGTCGTGGGTGTCGAATGCGTTGAGGATAGTCACGTAAGAGTAGGCGTTGAAGCGGCTGACGAGCTTGTCGCCCTGGTGGCGCTGATAAGAGCAGGCGCGGTGAGGTGCAATAGGCGTGGCGGCGGGCGGGTCTTGCTGCGTCTTATTGTAAGCGGGGCCGCCGCGATAGCTCAGCAGGCCTATGGCACGCGCGGCGGCCAGGCCGGCACGGGCTGCATCGGCGCGTCGCTCGCCCCAGGTGCTGTCGGCGCAGATGGCCATGCGCTGCGTCTCGTCTAAGGCGATGGCCCAGGGCGTGGCGTAGGCTGCCGTGGCGATGAGCACCATGTTTTGGAATAGCGATGGCCGCAGGGCTGCCCATTCGAGGGCCTGAAAGCCGCCCACTGAGCTGCCCACGATGGTGTGTATGCGGTGTATGCCCAAGTCGGCGGCGAGGGCATCGAGGGCGCGAGCGATGTCGCGCATAGTCAGCGCCGGGAAGTCGCCATAGTAAGGCTCTGACGTGGCCGGATTGACGGAGAGCGGGCCGGTGGAGCCGTAGCATGAGCCGGGGATATTGGCGCAGATGACACACCAACGCTCAGGGTCGAGAAACTTGCCGCACTCCACGGTGCCGGGCCACCACTGCGCCACGTCGCTATTGGCGGTGAGGGCGTGGCACACCCACACTACATTGTCGGCGGCGGCATTGATGCGCCCGTAGATGTGGTATGCGAGCGTCAGCGAGGCAAAGGTGTGTCCGGCCTCGGTGGTAAAAGGGTGCGCGAGAGTGTGGTAGTGTATCATAAGTCAGCGGCAGCAAAGGCTTGAGTGAAGTCGGCGATGATGTCATCGGGGTCTTCGAGCCCCGGGGAGATGCGCAGCAGGGTGGGGCTCACGCCGGCGGCGAGCAGGTCGGCGGCGCTCAGCTGCTTGTGAGTGGTGGATGCCGGGTGAGTGACGGCGGTGGCCGAGTCGCCTATCATGGTCATGTGTGAGCATATCTTGAGCGCCTCGACAAAGCGCACCGTCGTCTCGAGCGAGCCTCTCAGCTCCACGTTGAGCACGGCACCGGAGCCGTAGCGGAAGTATTTTGAGGCGTTGGAGTGCCACGGATTTTCATCAAAGCCTACCCACGACACGCTTTTGACCTGGGGGCATCGGCGCAGAAACACGGCAATGCGGCGCGTCGATTCCACGGCGTGAGCCACACGCAGCGTGAGCGTCTCCAACCCGAGCATCATCAGGTAGCTGTCAAAGGGCGAGGGGCAGGCGCCGAGGTCGCGCATCCCCGCCACGCGGCATTTGACAATGAAAGCCGAGGCGCCGAAGGCCTCGTGGAGGTTTAGGCCGTGGTATCCGTCGGCTGCCGTGTCGATATACGGGTGGCCGCTCCAGTCAAACGAGCCGCCGTCAACGATGATGCCGCCCATGGCGGTGCCGTGGCCGTTGATCCATTTGGTGGCGGAGTCGGCGATGATGTCGGCGCCCCATTTCAGGGGATTGCACAGGTAGCCGGCGGCGCCGAAGGTGTTGTCCACGACAAAGGGTATGTGGCGCTGCCGAGCCACCTGACCGATGGCTTCGAGGTCGGGTACGGCGCAGGTGGGGTTGCCCATGCTCTCAGCGAAGATGGCGCGTGTGCGCTCGTCGATGAGCGCGTCAAAGTCAGAGGGGCTGACGGTGGCGGCGATGCGCACCTCGATGCCGAGCTTGGCGAGGGTGTGGCGAAAGAGGTTGTATGTGCCGCCGTAGAGATAGGGCGAGGCCACGATGTTGTCGCCGGCGGTGGCTAATGCGGTGACCGTGAGCAAGATGGCCGACATGCCCGAGGAGGTGGCGAGGGCGCCAGCGGCGCCGTAGAGGGCTGTGATGCGCTCCTCGTAGGCCGATGTGGTGGGGTTCTGAAGCCGGGTGTAGATATTGCCGGGCTGCGAGAGGTCAAAGAGGCCGGCCGCGTGGTCGCAGCTGCTGAAGCGATAGGCGGCAGTGGGATAGATGGCATTGCCGCGAGCGCAGGTGGCGTTGTCGCGGTCGTTGCCGGCGTGAATTAGCAGGGTCTGATAGTGCAGCTTCTTAGTGTCCATTGTGGTGGTGATGCGTTATGGTGAATAAAAAGCGACCGGCTCACAAGTGCTGTAGTGCCGGTCGCTGAGTTGAAAAAGGTTTTAATAATCAATATGTCAGCTTGGCACACGGCAGGGCATCATGCACATGACACACATCATCATATCGGCTGACATGATGCGGCTCATAAATCGGTGTGTAAAGTGCTGATTGTTATGCGTCATTGTTGTTTTGCTTATAATTTATTGCAAAGGTAGCTATTTTTGTTGGAATATGCAAGAAAAACCATTGAAATCATGAAAAATTCATCGGTGGCTGTCAAGGCGGTGGCTGTCAAGGCATGCTGGTGGCGATGTGCGAGTGCAAAAAAATGCTTATCTTTGTGAGCCTAAAGGATAGTAGCTATGGTGATATGCGGATTTTTTCAGACCGTGGAGTTTTATGTGATACTGAGCGTGGTAGCGGCGGCGGTAGTGGCGCTTGCGGCGTTGCCGGCAAAGCGAGGCGAGGCGCGGCTGCTGTTTTATGCCGGCGACCTGGAGGCGGCGCCCACCGGCGCAGAGGCATCGGAGCCGATGCTCTATGCCGAGTGTAGCGATGATGGCGCCGTGGTGCTGCGGCGCGAGGGCCTGCGTGGCATCACCGCCTCGGGGGCAGTGAGCCTGGCGGTGACGGTGATAGGCTTTGATGTTACCATACAAGAGCGTCTGTCGGCCGGATATAGCAATGATGAGGCCGTCACTGCGGCTGTGTTTGTGCTGGATTTCTTTGCGCCGGAGCGCTACCATGTGACGTATCGCAGCGATGACGCGGGCTTGTTTGGCGCATTTACGCTCGCCAATCGTCCGGGTCTGCGCATCGCCAAGCGCTTGCTTTAGCGCCGGGCTTCAATCCTGCGTCAGAACCATATCTTATACGTCTTGGAAATAAAGCCGGGCTTATTGACGGCGATGACGGTGCCGCGGGCGTTGACAAATACCTGCCCACGCAGGTGAGGTGTGGGCTGACGGCGGCGGCTGTAGCGGCGGCGCTTGCCCGTGGCGATGATGATGGTGTAGAGCGGCTGTGTAGGTGGCGGTGTGGTGCCGAGATAAAAGTCAGCGTCGGCGGCATCGCTGACGATGGGCACGGCGGCGTGGCGCAGCACCATGGCGGCGATGTCGGCCGCCGGGTAGTCGCGGTCAACAAAGGCGGCGCGCGGCTGCAGGTCTATGACCACGCGGTAAAGCATCAGCGCGCGGTGCAGTGGCATGGCGGAGTGAGGCGCCTTGCTGATGTCGGCGGCGATGTCGGTGTAGGCATAGTAAGCGCAGCGACGCTCGCGCAGCACCTCGCGAATGAAGCGAAAGGCGAAGGGCGAGTGCACGCCAAAGCCCAGACTGGTGCGCCATCGTGTCAGCGGAGTGGTCATGTCGGCGTCAGTCTTTTTTAGCCGCGTGGCATTTGTCGCGGCGCAGCACGCCGGCCTTAGCGGCGAGGGCCACCAGCGCCAGCAGGTAAATCATGATGATGCACGCATAGGCCACGGCCGATGTCACGGCGAGCGATTTCGGCGCGAAGGTCATCGTTATGGTGTGCGAGCCGGCAGGGAGCTTGACGGCGCGCAGCAGATAGTCGGCGCGGCCTATGTCGGCAGGCTTGCCATCGATGGTGGCGTGCCAGCCCCACGGGAAATACACCTCTGAGAACACGGCTACGCGGCCGTCAGCGGCGGTGCGGGCGTGGTAGGTGAGGGTGTTGGGCGAGTAGCTCGTCAGGTAGATGGTGTCGCCGGCTGAGGCCGGGGCGCTGCTGCCCAAGATGTCGGCAAAGCGGCGGTCAGCCACGGCGTCGTGGCGCAGGTCGGTGGTGGAGAGCGCTGCCATCTCGGCGTCGGCATTGTCGGCATATATGATTTTGTCGGCGAGCCATGCGTTGCCTTGGGCGTGGGTGTTGACCATGACGGGCGCTTCGGGGTCGCCGGTGATGATGTAGCGAGCGTTAAGGATGTCGAGCACACGATATGATGCAGCGATGGCGCTCACCACCTCGCGCTCGTCGGGCCCGAATTGGTTGATTATGGAGTCTTCGCGCAGCGCCGGGTCATAGCCGTAGTATTGTATGTAGCTGAGGTGTCGCTGTATCAGGTCCTCATAGCGGTTGAGCTTGGCGGCGTGGTATCCGCCTATCATCTTGTGATAGTAAGAGCGGCGGGCTTGAGTAAATCCGGGCACGTCCATCACGCGGTAGCTCTGCGCGGTGTCAGCCATAATGGCGAGGTCAATAGAGTCGGGGGCAAAGGCATCGTGGATGCCGCCGGGCGATGCTGCCACGAAGCTGTCGTGCGACACATATCGCTTGTCGGCGCCATAGAGGTCGATGGCGGTGATTGCTGCGAGGACGAGGGCGGCGGTGGCGGCTTTGGTCTTGCGCATCATGCAGGCGGCGACGCAGGCGGCGCCGAGCGCTACAAACAGCAGGCTGCGCCAGCCGTCGGCCTTGACCATGCCAAGGCGCAGGTCAGTGACCACCTCCTTGTTGGCGGGGTTGGTGAGTGAGTATTCATAGATGACGCTTTGAGCCTGAGCCGGGCTGTAGCCATACTCTTGAGCCATCTGCATCACTTGCTGCTGCAGGTCGCCGGCGGTGCGTAGGTCTTGCTCGCTGATGGGGTCGCCGTAGATGCCGGGGGCTATTGCCGCAAGGACGCATAAGAGGGCGGGCACGCCGAAGGCGATGGCAAAAGCTGTGCGGTAGCGCCGCCAGGCGTCGGCGGTGGTGAACACCTGATGCAGCGCCATGATGCCAAGCAGCGGCATGGCGAATTGCGCGATGACGAGTATGCTCTCCACAGCTCTGAACTTATTGTACAGCGGGAAGTGGTATATGAGCAGGTCGGTGAGGCTCTCGAAGTTGGCGCCCCACGACAGCAGTATTGACACGGCGGTCATCGTGGCGAGCGCCCATTTCAGCGGTCCTTTGACGATGATGCAGCCTAAGAGGAAGAGCGCGCAGATGACGGCGCCGACATACACGGGTCCGTTGGTGCCTTCGCTGCCGTTGAAGTATTGCGGCAGATAAGCTAAGAGGTAGCCGGTGGGGGTCTCGCGATATTGCTCGGTGTCGGGCAGGCGGTCAAGGCTCATGTATGTCATAGCGCCATTGTCGGGGTGAGCGGTGGCGCCGCCCTTGATGTTGGGCACTAACAGCGAGAATGTCTCGCTGCGGCCATAGCTCCAGCCCACGATGTCGCTCTTGGGGAGGCCGCCGGTTGGTCTCTCTGTCGGGGCTTCGGCTTGGGCATTTGTGCGCGATGTCAGCTCAGACTGTGAGCGCTTGGTCTCTTTGGAGTATTCGTAGGTGTTATATAGCGATGGTATGTTGGCACCGACGGCGAGCAGACCGGCACCGAGCGCCACGGCAGATGCGATGGCCCAGCGGCGCAGCTGTTTGGAGCGCAGTGCCTCTACCAGGTATGCGATGGCGATTGCTGCCATGAGCAGACCGAAGTAGTATGTCATCTGCGGGTGGTTGGCGTTGATTTGGAGCATGGCGAAGACGGCCGTGAGCGCCGCACCGGCGAGCAGTCGTCCGCGATAGCATAGCAGCAATCCGGCGATAGTGGGCGGCACATAGGTCAGGGCCAGGAATTTCCATATATGACCGGCGCCAATGAGTATTACGAAGTATGACGAGAAGCCCCACGCTATGGCTCCCAGGAGGGCGTAGTACCAGCGCAGGCGCATGGCATATAGCAGTATGAGCATGCCCATCATCATCATCAACAGCAGGTTGGCGGGCGATGGCAACCATAGGCCATACACGTCGTTGAGCCAGTCAAAGAGGCTGTTTGACGAGTAAGATGGCGAGATTTGGAACGTGGGCATGCCCGAGAAAAGGGCATTGGTCCATAGCGCCTTGTCGCCGGTGGCTTGGGCGTAAAGCGCTGCTTCCTGGCCGTTGGCGATGCCTTGCTGCATGTCGGCTTGGCGCAGGGTATTGCCTTCGATGGCATCGGGATAGAAGAATGCGATGGACAGCAGCGCCATCACGATGACGGAGACACCAAAGCCCCACACTTGCGGGTTGGCGAGGTGGCGGCGTATATTTTCGATAGATAGGGTCATAGCTGAGATATTTTATGCAAAATTAAGCATAAAATTTTGAATGATGGGGCTTGCCTCTTGATTTTTTTGCAGCGGCGTGGTGCGGCACATAAAATGAAGCGGGGCGCCCGAGATAGGGGCGCCCCGCTGAGCTTCATAGGTCAGAAGCTATGAGGGTGGAATATTACCATCCGAAGTTCTTACCGAGGTTGGGGTTGAGGTCCAGCTCGCCGGTAGGTATGGGATATAGGTAATATTTCTTGTCAAACTTACGCTCGTTGTTGTAGGGGCGAACGAAGCCGTTGACATTGTTGATAGCGACGGGAGCATTGCCTACATAAGCGCCGAGGAGCACGTTGGGGTGCTTGGTGCTGTCGAGGAGGTCAAGCTGGTGCCAGCGCACGAGGTCCCAGTAGCGGATCCAGTTGTCAAACATCAGCTCGCAACGACGGCAACGACGGATCTCCCACAGCAGTGAGCTTACGCCCATGTTGTTGTCGGGGTCGTTGATGGCGTTGAGGTCAGCCACGCCGTTGATGGGCAGCTGGGCGCGCTCGTAGAGCTTCTTGAGCGAGATGGCGAAGTCACCGTCGGTGAACTGGCCGAGCTCAGCCTTAGCCTCAGCATAGTTGAGGGCGATGTAAGAAGTCCAGTAGATGGGGCAGCTGGTGTAGTTTTGAGCTGAGTTGGTGCGGTCTTTGACGGGGAGGTTTACGTTGTCAAACTTGGCAACACCAAAGCCCGATGAAGAAGCCATACTGGTGCAGCCGGCGCGGTCCCATGTCATACCGGTGTAATATACGTGGTCGTCGGTGATAACCGAGAGACGAGCGTCACGCACAGCCAGCAGGTTGGCGATAGAGTAGCCTGGGAGGGCCTCTGTGCCGTCGGGGGTGCCCACGTAGGTCTTGTCCTTAGAGGTGGTAGCATAGGGCTTGCCATCGAGGAACAAGAATGCGTTGAAGGCGTCGAGCGACATACCAGATGTCTGGGTCGAAGAAGCGGTGTAAGAGATGGTAGAGTGCATACCGTAGGTGGGGTCGTACTTGCGGCCGAAGATCACCTCGGGGTTGCTTGACAGGGCGGTCACACCGGCGGTGTTGTCGCCATCCCAAGTAGAGTTGTAGAGCGAGTGGTAGTCATCGCAGAAGCCGTACTTGTCAAGGAGGGCCTTAGACACGGTGGCACATTCCTGCAGATACTTCTTGGCGCGCTCTTCGTTGGGAGCGATGCCGTTTTCAGCTTGAGTGCGATAGCGGCAGAAGGTGCCTTCGTAGAGGCATACTTCGCTCTTGACGGCGCGGGCGAGGTCCTGGCTCCAGCCCAGCTTGTTGCTTTCGGTGCTGATAGCAGCGATAGCGTAGTTGAGGTCTTGGAGCACAGAGTCCATCACGATGTCGCGGTTGGTGCGCGGGCCGTAGAGTATCTCCTCGTCAGCGGGATCTACTACTTCGCTTTGCCATACTACGTCGCCGAACATGCGCACGAGCTGATAGTACTTGTAAGCGCGGATGAGTTTGGCGATACCTTCATAGTTTTTGTGCTCAGCCTGCGAGAGGGTAGATTGGCGCACACCTGAGATGATGTAGTTGGCGCCACGCACTACAGAGTAGTCCCATTCGCCCACGGTAGCTGTCTCGGTGGGGTATGCCCAATCGGCAAAGTTTGAGCCTACCTGGTCATCGCTCAGGGTCTTGAAGAAGAACCATCCGTAGCTGTTGCCTGTGCCGTAGCCGGGGAACAGGTAGGTCGATGAGTTGGTCATGTAACGGTCAACCTGCAGCTGGCAGTTGGAGGGGTTACTCCAATACTCCGGCGTATTGATGATTGACGTTTCCGGATTGCGGTTATCGTCGAGGAAGTCGTCACAGCCGGTGAGTGTTGCTCCGACAGAGGCGATAAGCGCTAATGCAAATATTTTTTTCATAATTGAAATTCGTGTTTTGTGTTAGAATGTAACTTGCAAGCCGAACGAGAAAGTGCGGGGCATAGGAGTGGTGCGTCCGAAATAGCCGTTACCGCTCATCGCAGACTCAGTGCCCGCGCCGCCGGTGGCGATTTCGGGGTCAAGAGGATAATTCTTCATGCCGTTGTAGAGGAGCGCGAGGTTGTCGGCGCTGAAGTAGATGCGAGCTTTCTGGATGAGAGCCTTGCGGGTGAGCTCTTGAGGCAGGGTGTAGCCCACGGTCAGGGTCTTGAAGCGCAGGTAGGCCATGTTCATCAGATAGCGGCTCTGCGGATAGAAGTTGTAACAACCGGCGTTGATACCGCTGAGGCGGCCCTGGCCACCTGCGCCGGGATAGAGGCGAGGATAGTCGTTGTTCTGGTCCACGCGGATTTCACCGGTGAGGCACTGGTTGTCAAAGTCGATAACTTGCTCGTTGTAAGAGGTCTGGTTAGCATAGATAGCATCCGTGCCGCGAGCGAAGGGGATAACGAATGATGATGTGAACCACATGTTGCGCTTGCCGACACCCTGGAAGAACATGTCGATGTCGAAGCCTTTCCAAGCACCACCCAGGCGGAATGAATACTCATAGCGAGGCATAGCGTTGCCGATGACCTTGAGGTCGCCGTGGTTGCGCTGAGTGCCGATAGGTATGAGGTTGCCGTCTTCGTCTTTCATGTCGGGGTCACCGAAGTCGATGCGGCCGTTGCCGTCGAGGTCTTTGAACATGATGTCGCCGACGCCATATTTGAATGAGCCGCTTTCGAGGGCAGTCTGGTCGAGCTTGGTGGTGCCGTCAGCGTTGAGGTCGCCGTAGTCAAAGTAGCGGTCGGTCTCGAAGCCGTAGATGTCGCCGTAGTAACCGCCTTCAGTGAAGTTGTTCTGACCGGGTATCCAAGAGTAGAGCTTGCCGGTGTCGTTGCGCCAGCTTACGATCTTGGTGCGGGCGTCAGCCAAAGTGGCGTTGATGTAGATGTCAGCTTCGCCGAATGAGTGGTTCCAGCCGAGGGCAAGTTCCCAACCGTTGGTGCGGAGGGTACCATTGTTGCCATAAGGAGCGGCAGCGCCGAGGGTGGCGGGGAGGTCAGCACCCGGGCCGAGCATATCCTCGGTCTTGCGAGAGTACCAGTCAAACGATGCGGTGAGTGAGTTGTTGAAGAAACCGAGGTCAGCACCGATGTCGAGAGTGGTTACGCGCTCCCAAGTGAGGGTATTGGATACCAGGGTAGGCATGTTGGCGTAGCTGAGGGCAGCGCCGCCGGCGGTGAGCCATGAGCCTGAGTACGGGCCGTTGATTACAGAAAGGAACTTGTAGTCGCCAACAGCTTCGTTACCGATAGAGCCGTAAGAAGCGCGCAGCTTACCATTGCTCCAAACGTCCTTGATGCCCTTGAAGTAGTTTTCTTCAGAGAAGCGATAGCCGATAGAACCTGAGGGGAAGAATGCCCACTGGTCGTTGGCGGGGAAGTTAGAAGAGCCATCATAGCGGCCGTTGAACTCGAAGAGGTAGATGCCCTTGTAGTCAAGGTTGATACGGCCGAAGAAGCCGGCGGTAGCGCGGTGGGTGATGACGTTGCTGATGGTGTAGCCCGTCTTGTCAGAGCCGCCGGTGGTCAAACCGATGTTCGGGAGGTTGATATCGAGGAGTTCATCACGCTTGGCGTAGAGGTAGTTGTAGTCTTGCTTTTCAGCAGTACCACCGACCATGACTTTGAGGTTGAGGTCGTTGAAGAAAGTGTGGTCGTAGGTGCCATATACGTTCATGGTCCACATATCCTGCTTGGTGTTGGTCTGGCGAGCGTCAGCCCAGCTTACGGGCACGATGTAAGACGGCTCCTCGATGTTGCCCCAAGAGTTGTAGCCATATACGGGCATATAGGCGGTGGTGTTGATAAGGTTCTGCATATCGTAGGTGAAGTCACCGTGGAGGGTGAAGCCCTTGAATATGTTGGCATCCATAAAGGCGGTGATACGGGTCTGGGTAGCGCTGTCCTTGGTGGTGCCGCCTTGCTTGCGGTAAGCGATATCGTTGCGGAAATCTACGATGTTGCCTTCATCGTCACGCTGATATCCGTAGGGGCCAAAATAAGAACCCCAACGCCACATGTAGAGATAATCGCCACGCACGTTGTAGGGAGCTGAATAATCTTTCTCGGTGAAGCTGAAACGAACACCGGCTTTCAACCAAGAGAATATTTCGGTAGAAATGTTGCCGACAGCATTATAGCGGTTCATCTTGGCAGGGTTAAATGCCATGAGATCCTGCTTGTGGCTGTAACCGAATGAGAGGCGATAGCTGGTCTTGCCGCTGACGCCTTCGAGGCTTACGTTGTGGTAGTTAGAAGGAGCAGCGTTGTTGAACATAATGCCTGCCACGTCCCAATCAGCGTAATAGAGGCCTGTGCCATTGTCGAGGAGCTTGTAGTCGCCGACGTGCTCATCGTCAACGTAAGGCATCATCTCGCGATAACCGGCGCGCTGGCCGCCATTCTGCTGACGCCACAGTTCGGCATACTTCATGGTCTCCCAGGGATCCATACCGAAGAGGCCGAGCTCGCCACCGGAGCAGAGGTTGCCTTCGGTGAGGGCCTTAACTTGGTTGTAAACGGTAGGATACTCAGCCAATGTAGTGGCCTGGCTCCATGCAAAGTTGTTGGTGTAAGAAATAGATACGCGATCCTTGGCGGTAGAAGTCTTGGTGGTGATAAGTATCACACCGAAGGCAGCGCGAGTACCATAAATAGAGGCTGAAGCAGCATCTTTAAGCACTGAAATGTCGGCGATATCATTGGGGTTGAGGAATGAGATATCCTCTGTAACGACACCATCGACAACAATCAAAGGCTTAGATGTCTGGTTGTTAGACAAGGTACCTGTGCCACGAATTTTAATAGTGGGAGTGCCATTAATCTCACCATTAGCGTTTGTGATGGTAAGACCGGGGACAGCACCTTGGAGAGCCTTGGTCACGTCGGTCACCGAGCGGCTATCCATAACTTTTTCAACATCGACGGTGGCAACAGCGCCGGTGAGGTTGGCACGCTTCTGCGAGCCATAGCCCACAGCCACGAGTTCGTTGAGCATTTCGGTGGTGGGCTGGAGATAGACGTTCATGCCGTTGGCGGCGGCAACGTCGATAGACTTATAGCCGACATAGCTGACAGTGAGCTTAGTGCCGGGCTTAACACGGATAGCAAAGTGGCCGTTGACATCGGTAGCGGCAGCATTGCTTGAAACTCCTTTCTGAAAGACACTTGCGCCAATCACGGGCTCATTGTTTTCATCGAGGACGGTACCGTTGATGGTAACGGCCGCCTGACTTTGCGATTGGGGCTCGGGGTTTGCATAAGCAGCGAAGGTGCCGCTCAGTGGCATACCACAAGTCAACAACAGAGTCACAAATAGATGTTTTCTCATATAAGTAATGTTGATTGATTTTTTTTGCCTCTGCGCTTGAGCTCTCTGTCGTGCGGCTCGCCGGGGCGAGAGTGAGACTTTGATATCGCGCGCTTTGGCTACTGGGTTAATTGGGTTGATTGAATTTTTTGTTACTGCGTTGATAGTTAGTTGCTTTTCTCGATAATGTAAGTGTAATTTTTGTGAATGATGTTATTGTTTGTTTTAGTTAGTGGTTAAAAATTTGAATGTAATTGCACACAAGTTTGCAATTCACGGCGCTAATTTAATTAATCTTTTTTAAAGCTATTGGTTTGTTTACAAATTTTAACTCCAAAAACGAGTATGTTATAAAACATAATTTTACAACTCATAAGCTTTGAGGGCTCAAAAGGCGTGCAAAAGACATAAAATGCTTGCACTCGTGCCTCGTTAATATTTATAAACATAAATTTATCAGTGACAATAACAGCGAGATAGCCATTGGAGGCGGAAACCGGAGTAAAAAACGGAATGATAGCTTAATTTTAACCAATATTAACCCATAAATATACCGTATCTATCGTGGTAGATGCGCCGGAGGGCTTTTCGGTAGAAATAATATGGAAATAATATGCTGTCAGAGGGCTGTGTTATTAAAAAATATGTATAACTTTGCACTACAATTCTCCCCCACATCTCCTTAATAATAATAAGCAAACTACATAATATATGAAACACATTATCCGAACGATTGTAATAGTGATGTTGCTTTGCGTGCTGTCCGCGCCTGACGCTTCGGCACAGCTGCGCAAGGGCGAGAAATCGCTGGGGCCGCGCATAGCCTTTGTCTCTGAGAACACCTCGGTGCTGGCCGGCTTGTCGTTTCAATACTCCTTCAGCCGCCATGTGAGGATAGCGCCTGAGGTGGCCTGTGTCTTCCGTCATCACGACAGAGATGCCTTCCTGCTGGACCTCAACGTGCATCTGCCCTTCGGCATCGGCTCTGACAAGGTGGTGCTCTACCCGCTGGCCGGTGTGGGCTACTCGTCATGGGCGCAGCATATCAGCGGCGCCGACTATGCCCAGCAGAAAGATGTGACCACTCACGACAACCGCTTCGGCGCCAACTTCGGTGCCGGCTTTGAGCTGCGGTGCTCATCAACGCTGAAGCTCTCACTGGAGGCGCGCTATCTGCTCATCAAGACCTATAGCCACGCTCAGGTAGGGCTCGGCATCGCATACGTCTTTTAGTAACGCTGAGCATTAGAGACAATGGCTCAAGGAATAACGATATTAGGCATAGAGTCATCATGCGATGACACCTCGGCGGCCGTCATTCGCGACGGCGTGCTGCTGAGCAATGTGATAGCCTCACAGAGCGTGCACGAGGAGTATGGCGGTGTAGTGCCCGAGCTGGCATCGCGCGCCCACCAGCAGAATATAGTGCCCGTGGTGGCCACGGCGCTGCGCCGCGCCGGCATTGACAAGCGCGAGCTGTCGGCGATAGCGTTTACGCGCGGCCCCGGCCTGTTGGGGTCGCTGCTCGTGGGCACGAGCTTTGCCAAGGGGCTGTCGCTGGGGCTGAGAGTGCCCATCGTAGATGTCAATCACCTCCACGGCCATGTGTTGTCGCATTTTGTGCGGCGTGAGCCTACTGACCGTGTGCCCCGATTTCCCTACTTGTGTCTGCTCATCTCCGGCGGCAACTCACAGCTGATACTGGTCAAGAGCGCCGCCGAGATGGAGGTGTTGGGACGCACCATCGACGATGCTGCCGGCGAGGCCTTTGACAAATGCGCCAAGATAATGGGCCTGCCCTATCCCGGCGGGCCGCAGATTGACCGCCTCGCCGCCGAGGGCGATGCCACGCGCTTTAAATTTGCCAAGCCTCACATCGCGGGTCTGGACTACAGCTTCAGCGGGCTCAAGACATCGTTTCTATACACCCTGCGCGATGCTGTCAAGGCAGAGCCTGACTTTGTGGAACGCAACCGCGCCGACTTAGCGGCATCGCTGCAAAAGACCATCATAGACATACTGCTCGACAAGCTCGCCAAGGCTGTCGATGCCACCGGCGTCACTACGGTGGCCATAGGCGGTGGCGTGTCGGCCAACTCAGGCGTCAGAGCCGCCGTGGCCGCTTTCTGTGAGGAGCGCGGCATAGAGGCGTTTATACCCGAGCGCACCTTCACCACCGACAATGCCGCCATGGTGGCCATTGCCGGATATTTCAAGTACCTGCAAGGCGAGTTCTGCCCATATTCGGCGGCTCCGTATGCACGCGTCACCGTGTGAGCGCGGCGGCTGCGGCAGTCGCTGACGGGGCGTTATCATTATACTATCATCAAGATGAAACTATCTATCGTGATTATCGGCGACGAGATACTGCTTGGGCAGGTCACCGATACCAATTCGGGCGCCGTAGCGCGCACATTCCGCCGTATGGGCTGGCAAGTGGCCTCGATAGAGACCGTGGGCGACAACGGCCTGCAAATATCCGCCGCCGTGGAGCGCGGCCTGGAGCAGTCTGACCTGGTCATCACCACCGGCGGCCTCGGCCCCACCAAGGACGATATCACCAAGCAGGTGCTGATGAGCATCTTCGGCGGCGAGCTGCGCCGCGACGCTGAGGTGACGGCCAATATAGAGCGCGTCTTTGCCCTGCGCGGCATAGCCATGAATGTGCTGACGGCTGACCAGGCTTTGGTGCCCACGAGCTGCCGCGTGATACAAAACCGCTACGGCACCGCGCCCATCATGTGGTTTGAGCGCGCCGGCAGGGTGCTCGTGTCGATGCCGGGCGTGCCTTTCGAGACCGAGGGCATGCTGCCTGAGGTGTCGGCCGCTGTGGCTAAGCGCTTTACGCCGGATATGTTCTTTCGCCACCACACACTGCTGGTGAGCGGCCTTAGCGAGTCAAAGTTAGCGCAGCAATTATCAGCTTATGAGGCCTCGCTGCCGCCGTCGCTGCATCTGGCATATCTGCCACAGCCGGGGCTGATACGTCTGCGCCTCGATGGCGCCTCAGCCGACGAGGCGGCGCTGGAGGCCACCTTTGCCGCCGCCTTGGAGTCGCTGCGCGCCGAGGTGAGGCCACTGATGGTGCACGATGGCGATGCCTCCGTCGCCGAGGTGCTCATAGAGCTGCTGCGCAGCCGCGGCTATGACGTGGCCACGGCCGAGAGCTGCACCGGCGGCAATGTGGCGCATGCCATCACCATGGTGGCAGGCTGCTCTGACGTGTATCGCGGATCTGTGGTGGCATACTCCAACGAGGTCAAAGAGCGAGTGCTCGGCGTGAGCCATGACACCCTCGCCACCGACGGCGCCGTGAGCCGCGCCACCGTAGAGCAGATGGCCGCCGGCGTGAGCCGCCTCACAGGCAGCTGCTGCGCCATCGCCACCTCGGGCATAGCCGGCCCCGGCGGCGCCACGCCCGGTAAGCCTGTGGGCACGGTGTGGATAGCAGCCTATTGCTGCGGACAGGTAGAGGCGCGCGAGCTGCACCTGCCGGGCGACCGCAGCGGCGTCATCGGCCGAGCCACCACTGAGGCTATCTTGATGCTGATGCGTATGCTGAGGCGGTAGCAAAGCTCGTTGTTAATAATTTTTGTAATAACATAATCCTCTGATTGCCAATATGGTGGGTGGTCGGAGGCGATTTTTTTAGCCTTACGCTGTCACAAATGAGAGATTGCTGCGTCTTATGTATGTGATACAGCCGGAAGCCTCACTTACAGACAACATCAATTTACGACATAACAATCCATTCATCAGAAATTATGAATAAATCAGCATTGCTCACCTTCTTGCTCTCGCTCATGGCGCTTGTGGCCTTTGCCGCGCCTGAGGGCACCGCCTACAGCGTCAAGGCTGTGGCCGTGGATAGCGTGGGCACCCCCTCAATGTATGCCACATACCGCATTTATGCCGCTACTGACAGCGTGCGCCCGGTGACCGGCGCCGTCACCGGCGATGACGGCGTGATAGCAGCCACGCTGCCCGCAGCCGGCGACTACCGCATCACCATCACCGGCATGGACTCAGAGCAGGGCGAGAGCGCCTTCAGCGTCAGCGATGCCGCCCCCGTGGCCGACCTGGGCACGATAGCCCTCAAGCCTACATCGCAGGCCCTCGCAGAGATTACCGTCACGGCGCAGCGCCCCCTCGTGATTAAAGAGATTGACCGCATAGGCTATGACGTGAAAAATGACCAGGACTCCAAGACCTCGCCCCTGATTGATGTGCTGCGCAAGGTGCCTATGGTCACAATCGACGGCGATGGCAACATACAGGTCAACGGTTCGTCAGACTTTAAGATATACAAAAACGGCAGGCCTAACAGCGCCTTCACCAATAATGCCAAGGAGATATTCAAGGCTATCCCCGCCTCCACTATCAAGCGCGTGGAGGTCATCACCGACCCCGGGGCGCGCGAAGATGCCGAGGGTGTGGGCGCAATACTCAATATCGTCACTGACAGCTCGTCAGAGCTTAACGGCATAGTAGGATCTGTGTCAACCTACATCAATGACCGCAACCCGGTGCCCGGCGCCAATCTGTGGCTGTCGTCGCAGCTTGGCAAGGTGGTGTTCTCAGTCAACGGCGGATATTTCAACAACAGCACCCGCGAGACCGAGTCAACCACCACCACTGATGCCACATATCAGACCACCGGCGACCGCATCCTCTCCACCAATAGCTCCAAGAGTCGTGCCAACGGCGGTTGGGGCGGCCTCGAACTCAGCTTCGAGCCTGACACGCTCAATCTCTTCACCGTAGAAGGCAACTTCTTTGCCTACGGCGTGAAGCCCGAGGGCTCTGCCACCAGCAAGCTATTTGCCCCTGACGGCGCCCTGCTGCAGGAGTACAATACCGCCAGCCGCACGCTCAACTCGTCGTACTACAA
>JAEDNZ010000011.1 GCA_016302215.1 Muribaculaceae bacterium | reverse complement strand
CGTAGGCTCACTCTGCTGCAATCCATAGCCGCAAATATTGACTCCCTATCGGCAGCCACCACACGCTCCTTTGATATGGGAGAGGCATCAATCCTCGATGTCAAGAAGCTCAAACTGCAATCGCTGCTGCTCAGCAACGACATAGCCGGCGCCACCGCTGACATCGATGCGGCGCGTGCCGCGCTGATAGCCCTCAACGGCGGCAAGACGCTCGACCTCGATGCTGCCGGCATCATCGCCGCCACGGCTGATGATACGCCTCAGCCGCTCGCTGCTGAAGATGCCTACCTCGATGCCTTTTATCTGCATGACCCCATGCTGCAATCACAAGCAGCAGCGCTCACCGCCGCGCAGCAACGGCTTAGCGCCGCCAAGGCGTCATCGCTGCCGGGGCTGTCGCTGGGATATGTGCACAACTATGAGGACGGCACGCATTTCAACGGCTTCTCCGTGGGCCTGACCCTGCCGCTATGGGGTGGCAACCGCAGGCGCGCCGCTGCCACGGCCGCCATAGAGAGCATCAGCGCCGGCGCCTCAAGCTACGAGATGAGCACGCGCGCCGACATTATATCCACGTATGCGCGAGCACGCAGCCTGCAGCGCAGCCTGCACAGCTACGCTCAGGTGCTGGGCGATGCCGAGTATCAGCGGCTGCTGCGCGTGGCGCTCGCCGGCGGTCAGATATCCGTGATGCAGTATATCAACGAGGTTAACTACCTGATTGACAACAGCTGCACATACCTGAGCCTGCGCCATGACTACGAGATGTCGCTGGCGCGGCTCAATAGATTTTCGCTGGAGGCGGCACGCTGAGCAGCAATGGCGGCGGCGGCGTCAAAACAGCGCCTCGCTGAGGCGCTTGAGAGCGGCCACCTTGTCGCAGCTGCGCACCACCATGGAGATGTTGTAATTGCTGCCGCCGTATGATATCATACGCACCGGGATATCGTGGAGCGCCGCCACGGCTTGCGACTCAAAGCCGCAGTTGTGCCACTCCAGGTCGCCTACCACGCAGATTATCACCATATCGTGATCTACGGTGACGGTGCTGAAGGTCTTCAGCTCGTCAATGATGTCGGCCAGGTGGGTCTCATCGTCGATGGTGACGGTCACGCCCACCTCTGATGTGGCTATCATGTCGATGCTGGTCTTATACTTCTCAAAGGTCTCAAACACCTTGTGCAAGAAGCCGTAAGCGAGGAGCATACGCCCTGACTTAATCTTGATGGCTGTGACATTGTCTTTGGCCGCCACGGCTTTGATGGTGCCGTCGGGCGGCATATTGTAAATCACGGTGCCGGGGGCATTGGGCTGCATGGTGTTGAGCAGCCTCACGGGGATATTGTGGAGCTTGGCAGGGAGCACACACGAGGGGTGTAATATCTTGGCGCCGAAGTAAGCGAGCTCGGCGGCCTCCTCAAAGTGGAGGGCGCTGACGGGGGCGGTGCCATCGACATAGCGGGGGTCGTTGTTGTGCATGCCATCGATGTCAGTCCATATCTGTATCTCGTCGGCCTCCATGACAGCGCCAATGATTGATGCGGTGTAGTCACTGCCGCCGCGCCGCAGGTTATCGACTTCGCCGTAGGCATTGCGGCAGATGTATCCTTGGGTGATATAAACATCGGCCTTATCCTCCATCTCGATGAGGCGCTGGAGGCGGCTGCTGATGTATCGCATATCCGGGGCGCCGTTGGCCTCGGTGCGCATATATTCGAGGGCGGGGAGCATCACCGAGTGCACACCCTGCTCCATAAGGTAGCATTGCATCAGCGCCGTTGACATCAGCTCGCCCTGGGCGAGTATTTCCTTCTCCTCATCGACGGTAAACTCCGAGGCCATAAGCTTGCGTATGTAGCTGAAGCTGCGGTCAAGGGCTACATCAGCCGCGCTGATGGCCTCAGCGGTGGAGAATAGCCGCGCACGCACATCGTTGTATTTCACCTCAAGGGCATTGAGCGTCTCTTGGGCGCCCGGCACATTTTTCTTGTACAGGTAGTCAGCTATCTCCACTAAGGTGTTGGTGGTGCCGGACATTGCCGACAGCACTACTATATCACCGGCACCGCGCTTGCTGATAAGGTCAGCGACGTGCTTGATACGCTCAGCCGACCCTACCGAGGTGCCTCCGAATTTCAGAACTTTCACTTTTGATACTCTTTAATTGAATGATAAAAAGAAAAGCGAGGGCGCGTCATCACTCAGCTGAGGTGTCGGCCTCGACACCTATGGGCAACAGGCTCTCGTCGATAAGCTGCTTGTCGTCGCAGCGCAATACACGACCGGGAAATGTCTCGATGAGCGACATATTGTGTGTGGCCACAATCACGGCGGTGCCGCTTTGGGCTATGTCGTAGAGGTGACTCACAATCATCTCTCCGGTAGCGGGGTCGAGGTTGCCCGTAGGCTCGTCGGCGAGAATGATGTCGGGGTTATTGAGCAAAGCGCGCGCTATGACGATGCGCTGCTGCTCGCCGCCCGACAGCTCGTGGGGCATCTTGTATGACTTGTTTTGCATGCCCACCTGGCGCAGCACCTCCTCGATGCGCTGCTCCTTGTCGGCCTTGGAGCGCCAGCCGGTGGCAGCGAGCACAAAGTCGAGGTTGGCATACACATTGCGATCCATCAGCAGCTGGAAGTCTTGGAAGACGATGCCGGTGCGGCGGCGCAGCATGGGTATGTCGCGCCGGCGTATCGAGCGCAAGTCATAGTCATAGACGCGAGCCGAGCCGGTGGTAATGGGCACCTCGCCATACATGGTCTTGAGCAACGAGCTCTTGCCGGAGCCTACCTTGCCCACCAGATACACCATCTGACCTTTATCGATACTGAAGGTCACGTTTTTGAGCACCACGTGCTCTTTGCGCAGGATTTCTACGCCTTGATATTCTATGATAGCCATTTCTATGCTATTGAAGTCATTGTTTCAGAGCTGTTTATCAACATTATTGCCGTTGGCGTCAGCCGCGAGTCGGCGGCGTGTGTAGTCAATGACGATATCGGCGAGCTGCTCTAATGGCAGCCGCGACGAGTCAATGGTGAGGTCATATTCGGCGGCATCGCCCCACTTGCGGTCGGTATAAAAATTATAGTATGCGGCGCGCAGCTTGTTGGCACGCTCGGCGATGTCACGCGCCGCCTTGGCATTGTCGCACTCAGCGCGTTGCATAATGCGGCGGGCACACTCCTCAATCGGAGCATGCACAAAGATGCTCACCACGGTGATGCCGCTATGGCGCAGCACATAGTCAGCCGTGCGCCCCACTATCACGCATGGGCCGGCAGCCACGGCGGCTGTGACGGCATCGCTGATGGCTGTGTAGGCTGCATCGCCGCCGGAGGGCAGACTGTACCATGGCAGCGAGGAGATGCCGATATTGGCTTGCATAAAGCCGGCTACCACGCGAGGGGTGCGCTCATCGCGCCGCTCAAGATAGTCGGTGCTGACCCCGCCGTGGCGCGCGGCGGCCTCCAGCAGCTCTTTATCGTAATAAGCGATGCCCAGACGCTCGGCTATCATGCGCCCCAGGGCGCGGCCGCCGCTGCCGTATGTGCGGCCTATCACTATAGCATAGCGCTGAGCGGGAGGTGTGATGTGATTATTATGCATTGTAGCTTGGTTTTGTCAGTCAATTGAGGGTAGTTGGTAAGGGTGTATGCTACTGCGCCGTGAGCCTGAACGACATACGATGCAGCGGCGACGGGCCATACTCGGCGATGGCAACGCGATGTGCTCGCGTAGGATAGCCCTTGTTGATGTCCCAGCCATATTGAGGATATTTCCGAGACATCATGGTCATATAGCTGTCGCGCTCGGTCTTGGCGAGGATTGAGGCGGCAGCGATATTGGCATATCGGGCATCGCCCTTGACCACAGTGGTGTAAGGCAACTCGCGGTATGGGTGAAAGCGGTTGCCATCAACGATGATTGAGCCCGGGCGCACACCTGTCAGAGCATCAAGGGCGCGGTGCATGGCAAGGATTGACGCCTCAAGGATATTGATGCTGTCAATCTCGGCGGCAGTGCACACTCCCACACCCCACGCCAGGGCCTCACGTCGTATGACAGGTGCTAACTCGTAACGACGCCGCTCGCTCAGCTGCTTGGAGTCATTGAGCCACGGGTGGCTGAAGTCATCGGGCAAGATGACAGCGGCGGCATACACAGGGCCGGCGAGGCAGCCGCGCCCGGCTTCGTCGCACCCTGCCTCATACACGCCGAGGTGCATACACGCCGGCAGCGGTGTCACCAATGCTTTAGGCGAGGATGTCATAGTTAAGGATACGCTCCACGATGAAAAGGCGGCGCACATCGCTGCGGCGCACCTCCATATCGTCGTAGCTGGGGTTGGCACTATGCAGTATCATCATATCGGCATCAGCGTGGCGACGCACATATTTCACGAGGAGGTAGTCATCGAGCATCACCACATAAATCTGTCCCCAGAAGATGGGAGCATCAGTAGCTATCTCGCGTATGCTCAGATAGCTGCCGTTGTTGATGCGCGGCATCATAGAGTCGCCGCGCACATGCAGCACGGGGTTGCGAGGGTCTATCTCGGGGATATCGAGCCGCCCTATGATACGGTCGGCGCTGAAGCAGTCGCGCAGAGCCACCGCGCCGGCAGCCACATCTACGTCATAGACCGGCGCGCCGGCCACTGACGCCCGCTTTGCCGTGGCGCCGCTATTGACCACATCGGCATGCTCGCCGCGGGGGAAGGGCACGTCTTCGCCCGTAGTAAGCCATTTCTTCGACACACCGAGGTTTACCACCACCCTGTTGACAAAGCTATCAGAGACATTGCTGTGACCCGATAGTATTTTTGATAGATTTGATGCATCGATACCTATCAGCTCGCTAAACTGCGCCTGGGTGCGGCGCGTGAGGCGTATCAGATAGCGCAATCTATCTGTGACCGATGCTTCGGCCTTCGGCATTTCAAGTTCTAACAATTTGCTATCCATAGCTCAAAACAATTATTTTAGGCAAAGATACAACAAATATTTACAACTCACAAGCGAAAAACTTTTTTTCTGCTAATAATACTCCTCGCCGGCGACGGCGCTGATATGTGGCGAGATTTTTTTGGATAATTGACGCAAGGTGAGTAACTTTGCTGACGCATTAATGCAAATCATAATTATGAAGCGACTATATCGAGTAGCCGGGGCGCTGGTGATGGCGCTAACGGCGATGACCGTGGCGGCGCAAGAGGCGGTGCCGCGCTATGTGTTTTATTTTATCGGCGATGGCATGGGCATAGGCCCCATCAATGCCGCTCAACGGTATTACAGCGATGTGCTCGGCTGCGACAGTGCACTCACAATGATGCAATTTCCGGTGGCCGGTATGTGCCAAACATACTCGGCCTCGTCGTCGGTGACTGACAGCGCCGCCGCCGGCACGGCGCTCGCCACGGGCCACAAGACACGCAATGGTATGCTCGGCGTGACGCCCGACAGCGTGGCGGTGACATCGATGGCCGCTCTCTTTCATGACGCCGGATATGGTGTGGGCATCACCACATCAGTGGCTCCCGACGATGCCACCCCCGGAGCCTTTTACGCTCATGTGCCTCACCGCTCTATGTTCTACGAGATAGGCTGCCAGATGGCTCAGTGTGGCTATGAATTTGTATGCGGCGCGGGGCTGCGCGGCACCACTGATAGCGAGGGTCATGACACCGGGCTGCTGAAGGTGCTCGATGATGCCGGTGTGCAGATAGTAAGAGGGCCGCAACAGATTGCCGACATCAACTCGCGGCGAGTGCTGCTGCTCAACACCGAAGGCACGGTGCCCTGGAACATTGGCTACACCATCGACAGCATCGCCGACGTGCTCACATTGCCGCAGATTACGCACACCTGTCTGAACCACTTGCAGCGCACCTCCCCTGACCGCTTCTTCATGATGGTGGAGGGCGGCAACATAGACCATGCGCTGCACGCCAACGATGGCGGCACGGCCATTATCGAGATTATCAACTTCAACGAAGCCATCAAGGTGGCCTATGACTTTTATAAGGCACACCCTGATGAGACCCTCATCGTGGTCACCGCTGACCATGACACCGGCGGCCTCGCTATGGGCAACACCACGGTGAAATACGATGCCCACCTGGAGTATTTCAAGCACCAGAGGGTGTCAAAAGAGGCGTTCAGCGACTTTTGCAAAGGCATCATGAAATCACGCCGCGTATATACCTGGGAGGATATGCGCGAATACCTGGAGCAGAGCTTCGGCCTATTCACGGTGGTGCCGGTGAGCGCCGACGACGAGCAGCGCCTGCGTCGCCTCTTTGACGACACTTTTGAGCTGCGCAACACCGCCGACCAGGAGACTCTGTATGCCAACTTCAACGCTTTTGCCGCCGCCGTGCTGCGCCAGCTCAACGACGCCGCAGGCCTGGGATACACCACTTTAAGCCATACGGGCAATCCCGTGCCCGTATTTGCCATCGGAGTGGGAGCCGAGCGTTTTGCCGCCTACAACAACAATTGCTGCATAGCTAACAAGATTATCTCTATCGTGACACAACAGTAAATAGCAATGACACACGAATATGACTATCTGGTGATAGGCTCGGGCATCGCCGGCATGAGCTTTGCCCTCAAAGTGGCGGGCACCGGCCGCGTGGCTCTGGTGTGCAAGACCACCCTTGACGAAGCCAATACCGCCCTGGCTCAAGGCGGCGTGGCCTCGGTGACAAATCTCGCTGTAGATGACTTTGACAAGCACATCCACGACACTATGGTGGCCGGCGACTGGCTCAGCGACCCTGTCGCCGTGGAGAAGGTGGTCAAGGGCGCTCCCGAGCAGATACGCCAGCTCCTGGACTGGGGCGTCAATTTTGACCGCAAAGACGACGGCACCTTTGACCTTCACCGCGAAGGCGGACACTCGGAGTTTCGCATCCTCCATCACGCTGACAACACGGGCTTCGAGATACAGCAGAGCCTCATCGCAGCGGTGCGCAACCACCCCGACATTGATGTGTATGAAGGCCATTTCGCCATCGAAATCATCACGCAGCACCATCTGGGCAAGGTGGTGACGCGGCGCACCCCCGATATCACCTGCTTTGGCGCATATATCCTCAACCCCGACACCGGCAAGGTGGATACATTCTTATCAAAAGTCACCGTCATGGCCACCGGCGGCATCGGCGCCGTATATCACACCACCACCAACCCCCTTGTGGCCACCGGCGACGGCATCGCCATGGTATATCGCGCAAAAGGCACCGTCAAGGACATGGAGTTTGTGCAATTTCACCCCACGGCGCTGTATCACCCCGGCGACCGCCCGGCTTTTCTCATCACCGAGGCGATGCGCGGCTACGGCGCAGTGCTGCGCAACCTCAAGGGCGAGGAGTTTATGCAGAAATATGACCCGCGCTTGTCGCTGGCGCCTCGCGACATCGTGGCGCGCGCCATCGACAGCGAGATGAAGCTATATGGCGATGACCACGTATTCCTCGACGTCACTCACAAAGACCCCGAGGAGACCAAGCACCACTTCCCCAATATCTACCGCAAGTGTCTGTCGCTGGGCATCGACATCACCAAAGATTACATCCCCGTGGCGCCGGCGGCCCACTATCTGTGCGGCGGCATCAAGGTCGATACCAATGCCGAGTCATCAATAGGCTGCCTGTATGCCGTGGGCGAGTGCTCATGCACCGGCCTCCACGGCGGCAACCGTCTGGCCTCAAACTCGCTCATCGAGGCCGTGGTATATGCCGACGCGGCGGCACGCCACGCCATGGAGCGCATCCACGGACTGGCGCTACGCCATGATGTGCCGCAGTGGAACGACGAGGGCACACGCCACCCCGAAGAGATGGTGCTCATCACGCAGTCAATCAAGGAGGTCAACCAGATTATGGCCACATATGTGGGCATCGTGCGCTCTGACCTGCGTCTGGACCGCGCCTGGAACCGCCTCGACATCCTCTACGAGGAGACCGAGCGCCTCTTCAAGTGCTCTAAGGCCTCGCGCGAGATATGCGAGCTGCGCAATATCATCAATGTGGGCTACCTAATCATGCGCCAAGCCAAGGAGCGCAAAGAGAGCCGCGGCCTCCACTACACCATTGACTATCCGCCGGTAGAGCATAAGGCTTAACGCCCCCCTCTCTGAACTCCATCTCGGCCTCACATATATGACAGCACTACACCGCCTCGCTCATATTATCATAGCCATCGCCGCCGTCGCCATCATAGCGCCCGCGGCGGCGGCTGCCGTGCAGGCTGATGATGCCCTCCCACGGCAACGTACCCTCGAGAACCCCGGGCCGGCGCATGACCCATTCTATCGGGGAGGCCATTGGCGCATCGACGAAGAGGGCGACACCGTGCTGGTGCTCGCGCTCAACGAGCTTACGGTATTCCCCAAATGGAAGTTTAAAAACAAAAAAGAGGAGGAATATTATTGGCGCACGGTGCGCGACGTCAAGCGCACTCTGCCTTACGCCAAGCTCATCGCCGAGACCCTGCTGGAGACGTATGAGTATGTGGAGACTTTTCCCACGCAGAAAGAGCGCGAGAAATATCTCAAGCGCATGGAGTCGTCGCTCTTTGAGCAGTACAAGCCGGTGCTGAAAAAGTTCACCAAAGGTCAGGCCAAGGTGCTGGTCAAGCTCATCGTCAGAGAGACCAACCAGTCAAGCTACGACATCCTCAAAGCATTCTTAGGCTCGTTCAGAGCCACATTCTGGCAAGGCTTCGGCAAGCTCTTCGGCGTAAGCCTAAAGGCCGACTTCAAGCCCAACAAAGACCGCAAGGACGCTATCCTCGAGCGCGTGGCTTACGGCGTGGAGCAAGGTGTGTTATGACTGACCATGTAGCGCCGCCATACCCCACTCTGCGAGCCCGATATGAGGCTTATCTGCTGTTGGAGAAAGGCCTCGCCGACAACACGCGCATGGCCTATCTGGCCGATATTGACCGCTTTATGCAGTGGCTGCCGCCATCTATCGCCATCGAGACGCTCACCCTCGACACCTTTGAGACCTTCTTGCACGACCTCCATGACCTGGGGCTGGCACCCACCTCTCACGCGCGCATACTATCGGGGCTGCGCTCCTTCTTTCACTTCCTGCACACCGAGAGAGTCATTGACACCGACCCCACGCTGCTGCTGCGAGGCCCCAAGACACCGCGATGCCTGCCCGACGTGCTCACCGTAGATGAGGTCGATGCCATGATAGCCGAGATTGACATGACCAAGGCCGAGGGGCAGCGCAACCGCGCCATCATAGAGACACTCTTTGACTGCGGGCTGCGTGTGAGCGAGCTGTGTGACCTGTGCATCTCGCGCATCAACTTTGAGAGCCGCTATGTCAGCGTCATCGGCAAAGGCAACAAGGAGCGCATAGTGCCCATCTCCGAGGTGGCCCTCGATGAGATAAAAATGTACCTGCGCGAGCGCAACAGCATAACCGCCGTGCCCGGCGAGGAGGATATCCTCTTTCTCAACCGGCGGCGCCATCGCCTCACCAGAGTCATGGTCTTCTACATCGTGCGCGACTTGGCATTCATGGCCGGCATACGCAAGACCATCTCGCCTCACACCCTGCGCCACTCCTTCGCCACGGCGCTGCTCGAGGGCGGAGCCAACCTGCGAGCCATACAGCAGATGCTCGGCCACGAGAGCATCGCCACCACCGAGATATATCTGCACATTGACAATACACGCCTGCGCGAGGAAATCATGGCTCACCACCCCCGTAATATCAAAGCCCACCGCTTCAATCAATAACCATCCCACCCCACACACATCGCATTACAAGATATGAGAATAGACATCATCACCGTGCTGCCCGAGATGTTTGAGTCGCCACTGGGCTGCTCTATCCTGAAACGCGCCCAAAACAAGGGCCTGGCACAAATCGTGGTGCACAACCTGCGCGACTTCACCACCAACAAGCACCGCAAAGTCGATGACTACCCATTTGGCGGAGACGCCGGCATGGTAATCCAGGTGGAGCCGGTAGATAGGTGCATCGCCCACCTCAAGGCGCAGCGCAAATACGACGAAGTAATCTTCACCGCCCCCGATGGCGAGCTCTTCAACCAGCGCATGGCCAACGACCTCTCGCTCGCCGGCAACATCATAATACTCTGCGGCCACTACAAGGGCATCGACTACCGCATACGCGAGCACCTCATCACCCGCGAGATATCAATAGGCGACTATGTGCTCACCGGCGGCGAGATACCCGCCATCATCATCGCCGACGCCATCGTCAGGCTCATTCCCGGCGCCATCGGCGACGAGCAGAGCGCCCTCTCCGACTCCTTTCAAGACAATCTGCTCGAGCCGCCGGTATATACCCGTCCCGCCGAATACAATGGCTGGCGCGTGCCTGACATACTCCTCTCAGGCCATCAGGCTCGCATCGACGAGTGGCAGCACGAGCAAGCCCTCGAGCGCACACGCCTCCGACGCCCCGACCTGCTCAAATAGCACCATAGCGCGCCTGCCGGCACCATAGCGGCAGCATTATCACCCTTTTTATGCTCATTATGTTGCATTTTATCGCTAAAACGATTACCTTTGCATAAAAATGTAATAATTCATATCCCCTCCAATTTCACATAATACTTTTATGACCCGAAAGCTACTATTCCTATGCAATCTCGCAGCAATGGCGCTCGCCCCCATGGCCGCCGCCGCTGAGGACACCGATATGCAGACCACCACCACGCTGCGCATCTATGACGAAGTAGTATTCTATGACGGATACAACGACTACGTCTTTGACGCCGGCCTCGATGACGGCATACTGCGTCACCGCAACTCGCTCTACGCCATCAAGCTCACCGATGAGCAGATGGACGCCTTCGGCGACCACACCGATATGAACATCACCATCGGCGCCCTCTGCGACAACTACGACCGCATCGGCAACATCAACATAGCCTTCGTGCCCAAAGGACGCGAGTCCTACGTGGCCGAGTCTGACCCCCTCTCTGACAATTCCGACCCCACGGTACAGCGCGTGGAGATAGGACGCTTCATCACCCCCTTCATGAACATGAACAAAGACCCCAAGTCGGTGCCTTACAGCTACACCCTCGACAATCTGGGGCTGCTCATGCACGACACCAACATGCGCGCCCGCTATGACTACTGGCTCGAATTTGAACTCTTCGGCATACCCTACGCCGCCAACGAGCAGATTGCCGGCTGTGCCAATCGCAACGACGTGTTCACCGGCACCCTGGAGTTTGTCACCACAACTCCCGCCGCCGAGGCCAATACCACCGACGTCTTCATACCCATCAAGATGAAGCTGCCCGAATACAACGGCCACTACAACCTCAACAATTACCGCGAGACCGCCACCGATGAGCTCGGCAAGACCATCAAGAGCTACTACTTCACCATCGACCAAGACATCGCCGATGGCATGCTCTGCCTCATCACCTCTAACCACGGCGCCAACAGCGGCGGCGAGGAGTACAACCGCCGCGACCACTACGTGTACATCGACGACGAGTTAGTGCTCACATACAAGCCCGGACGCACCTCATGCGAGCCCTTCCGCAAATACAACACCCAGACCAACGGCATCTACGGCTACTTCAAGAGAGACGATGAGGCGTGGCAGTCGTTCAGCAACTGGTGTCCCGGCGATGTCATCGACAATAGATTTATACGCATGGGCGCCGTCAGCCAAGGCACCCACAAGGTCACCATCTCGGTGCCCGACGCCGTGTTCAACGGCGGCCAAGGCGACATCCCCGTGTCGCTATACTTCCAGGGCGTCACCGAGGGCGCGCTGCCTGAAATGTCAGGCATCAACGAGCCCACCATGGACGCTGCTATCGACTTCGCCGTAAGCAACGGCATCGTCACCTTCGCCACCACTGACGCCACGGCCCTCGGCATAGAGCTGCGCGACGTCACAGGACGCCTCCTCGACGCACAATGGGCCACCGGCATCAGCAGCTACGACGCCTCAGCACAGCCCAAAGGTGTGTATCTGCTCAACGTAATACTCGACAACGGCTACACCGTAACCCACAAATTCGCCAACTGACCCCCACAACACCGCCACATACACCAGGCTGCGCCCTCCGGCGCAGCCTTTTTTGCGCCCGACCCGTCAGACCCGTCAGACGAGTCCGACTTGTCCGACTTTGTCTGACAACACATCAGGCGCAGCCAGCAAGGCTAACAACGCAGCTTGTATAGCTACCCACGCACCTCGGAGTACTCAGAGCACTCCGAGGACTCCGCCTTAACCTTGCCCACAATAGCATCGCATCGATTTTTTTGAATGTGCACTTTTTGGGGGTAAAAAATTGGTGGGGTGGATTTTTTGTAGTACTTTTGGGGAAAGAAAACAAAATCATACCTCACTACATAATCTATCACCAGCGTTATGAACAAACAAGCCGTAGATCACGCGTCAGACAATATCCGCATCCTTGCCGCCGCGATGGTCGAGAAGGCCCGCTCGGGGCACCCGGGCGGAGCTATGGGCGGAGCCGACTTTGTGAATGTACTCTACTCTCAGTTTTTGGTCACAGACCCTGACGATGCCACATGGCCCGGCCGCGACCGTTTCTTTCTGGACCCGGGCCACATGTCGCCGATGCTCTATGGCGTGCTCGCACTCACGGGCAAGTATAGCCTGGAGGAGCTACAGCAGCTGCGCCAATGGGGCAGCGTCACGCCGGGCCACCCCGAGGTGGATAAGCGCCGAGGCATAGAGAACACATCGGGCCCGCTGGGTCAAGGCCACGCTATGGCTGTGGGAGCCGCCATCGCCGAGCGCTTCATGGCAGCGCGCTTTGGCGAGACTCTCGCTCATAAGACCTACGCCTTCATCTCTGACGGCGGCATACAGGAGGAGATATCGCAAGGCGCAGGGCGCATAGCCGGATACCTGGGTCTCTCTAACCTGATAATGTTTTTTGACAGCAACGGCGTGCAGCTCTCTACTGACGTAGATGCCGTAGATACCGAAGACTACGCCGCCAAATACCGCGCCTGGCACTGGAATGTGCTCGAAATAGACGGCAACGACGCCACGGCCATCGCCGAGGCTCTGCGTGCCGCAATCGCCGAGAAGGAGCGCCCCACGCTCATCATAGGCCACACCGCCATGGGCAAGGGCGCCGTGAGCGCCGATGGAGCCTCATTTGAAGGCCAATGCTCTACCCACGGCCAGCCCCTGAGCAAGTCAGGCGCCGACTATCGCCGCACCATAGCCAACCTGGGCGGCAACCCCGACAATCCGTTTGTAATCTTTGACGATGTCAAGGCGCTCTACGCCGAGCGCGAGCAGCAGCTGCGCGCCATCGTGGCTGAGCGCCGCGCCGCTCATCGCGCCTGGGCCGCCGCCAACCCCGACGAGGCACGCACCCTCGAGGACTACCTCGCCTGCCGTCTCCCCGAGATTGACTATGAGGCTATCACCCACAAGCCCGGCTGCGCCACTCGCACCGCCTCGGCCGACGTGCTCGCCGTGCTGGGCGAGAAGGTGGGAAATATGATAGTGTCGTCAGCCGACCTGGCCAACAGCGACAAGACCGATGCCTTCCTTAAAAAGACCGGTGCGCTGGTCCACGGCGACTTCAGCGGCGCCTTTCTCCACGCCGGCGTGGCTGAGCTGACGATGGCCGCCATCGCCAACGGCATAGTGCTGCACGGAGGCATGCACGCCGCATGCGCCACATTCTTTGTATTCTCTGACTATATGAAGCCCGCTATGCGCATGGCAGCGCTCATGGAGCTGCCGGTGAAGTATGTGTGGACTCACGACTCCTTCCGCGTGGGCGAAGACGGCCCCACTCACGAGCCCATAGAGCAAGAGGCTCAGCTGCGACTGCTCGAAGAGGTGCACAACTTCTCAGGGCGCCCCTCGCTGCTGGCGCTGCGCCCCGCCGACGCCGCCGAGACCACCGTAGCGTGGGACATGGCTATGGCCAACGATGCCACCCCCACAGCTCTGGTGCTCACACGCCAGGATATCCCCGACCTGCCCGCACGCAGCGGCAACCGATATGCCGAGGCGCAGCAGATGCGCCGCGGCGGATATGTGGTGCTTGACAGCCCCGAGCCGCGTGTAGTGCTCGTGGCCAACGGCTCAGAGGTGTCGCTGCTATGCTCCGTGGCTGAGCGTCTTGAGGCTCAAGGTATAGCATCGCGCGTGGTGTCGATGCCCTCGATAGGCCTCTTCAACGAGCAGAGCGAGAGCTACCGCCGCGAGATACTGCTCGCCGGTGTGCCCCACTTCGGCCTAACCGCCGGCCTGCCATCAACGCTGCGCGCCATTCGCGGCTTTGACGGCGAGATTTACGGCATGACTCGCTTTGGCGCCTCAGCCCCCTACAAGGTGCTCGACGAGAAATTCGGCTTCACCACTGACAATATCCTCAGCCGAGTGCTCGCCCTGCTGAAATAGCGCCCGCCACCCTCCAATTAGACTAATCAGGCCTAATTGACATCACGCTGATTACACGCACACAAAAATAGCCGCGCCCCTGATGTCAGGGAGCGCGGCTCTTGCTTATGTACAAACTGAGAGCTATGCATCACGCACAGCGCTCTTAACTCAAATGTCTGATTATTGCTTGATGCGCTCTACGTATGAGCCATCGCGCGTGTCGATGCGCACCTTGTCGCCGATGTTGCAGAACAGGGGCACACGCACCTCGGCGCCGGTCTCTACGGTTGCGGGCTTGAGGGTGTTAGTGGCGGTGTCTCCTTTGATACCGGGCTCGGTATAGGTAATCTCGAGCACTACGCTGGTAGGCATCTCGCAGGTGAGGATGGTGTCAGAGGCTGCGTGCACGTTGGCCTCGCAGATGTCGCCTTCCTTGAGGAATTTGACGCCTTCGATTTGCTCGCCGGGGATTGATACTTGCTCAAAAGTCTCGGTGTGCATGAAGTTGTAGCCCATATCGTCCTTGTAGAGGAACTGATAGGGACGACGCTCGATGCGCACTTCCTCGACCTTTACGCCGGAGTTCCACGTCTTGTCGATGATACGACCGGTTTTGACGTTTTTGAGCTTGGTACGCACGAAAGCCGGGCCTTTGCCGGGCTTTACATGTAAGAACTCCACGATGAAGAAGAAGTTGCCGTCGATTTCGAGGCACATGCCGTTTTTGAAATCAGCTGTTGTTGCCATAAATTACTATATGATGTTGCTTAATTATTGATAATCAATGCAATATACCCGACACCCGCCGAGCTGCTCTCTTTTGAGACCACAAAGTTACAAAAATTTTCACTTATCTCACACGTTATTAGCCAAATAATTTTTGCCCACCTGCGCGGGCGCTACCATCAGGGCGGCCGGCGAGGCGGGCAAAAACTATGTGAGCGGCGGCGCTATGCCGCCGGGGTGGGCGGGGTGTCAGAGGGCCAGCGGGGTGTAGGGCAGGTCCCATGCCTCGGCTACGCCCTTGAAGTGGATTTTGCCATCGACCACGTTGACACCTTGAGCGAGGCCGTCGTCAGCGCGGCATGCCTCCTTCCAGCCCTTGTCGGCGAGGCGCAGAGCGTAGGGCAAGGTGGCATTGGTGAGCGCCAGAGTGGAGGTGTAGGGCACAGCGCCGGGGATATTGGCCACGGCATAGTGCACGATGCCATCAACGGTATATACGGGGTCAGAGTGAGTGGTGGGGTGTGATGTCTCGAAAGAGCCGCCCTGGTCTATGGCCACATCGACGAGCACAGTGCCGGCCTTCATCAGCGGCAGCATATCGCGCGTAATCAGATGCGGTGTCTTGGCGCCGGGAATCAGCACCGAGCCGATGACCAGGTCTGTGGTAGGCAGCTCAGCCTCGATGTTATGGCGCGAGGAGTAGAGCGTCTTGACATTGGAGGGCATCACCTCGGCCAGATGGCGCAGCGTGGGCAGCGAGATATCAGTGATGGTGACATCGGCTCCCAAGCCGGCCGCCATGCGAGCGGCATTGCTGCCGACTACGCCGCCGCCGAGCACGAGCACCTTAGCGGGCTTGACACCCGGCACACCGCCCATCAAGATACCTTTGCCGCCCTGCGGACGCTCCAAAAAGCGAGCACCCTCCTGCACCGACATGCGGCCGGCCACCTCGCTCATGGGCACGAGCAGCGGCAGACGACCCTGGCGGTCGCGTATGGTCTCGTAGGCGATGCACGTGGCGCCGGAGGCGAGCATAGCATCGGTGAGCTCGCGGTCGCTGGCAAAGTGAAAGTAGGTGAAGAGCAGCTGCCCTTTGCCCACGAGCTTATACTCCGGCTCGATAGGCTCTTTGACCTTTATTATCATCTCGGCGATAGCATAGGTATCCTCGATGGTGGGCAGTATAGTGGCTCCGGCTTTGACGTAGTCGTCATCGCTGAAGCCGCTGCCGCTGCCTGCGGTGGCTTGCACATACACCTTGTGGCCGTGGGCCACTAACTCCTTGACTCCCGAGGGCGTCACAGCTACGCGGTTTTCGTTGTTTTTGATTTCTTTTGGTACGCCGATAATCATGGTGATAAGTAGATTTAAGTGGTTAGTTGATAGATAAGATAATTATATATTTGGCGTTAAATCCCGCAGGATTTTTTCCGCGCTAAATTTAGCGAGAATTTTTGAAATACCGCTCACCGGCGCCCCTTTTTTTCAAAAAATTTTTTATTACTGTCCGCTAAAACTTGAAGGCGGCAACATATTAAGCCTCAAGCACTGCTGATTTGGCGCACGATCTGTTTTTTCATCTGCCTCCAAAAAGTTTAGCGACCAGTAATAACAAACTATTGGCAGATATAACGCTGCCAAAAGTAAACGTAATTTCACAAATCGCCTCCTCAATTATTAATTATGGTTAATTCGAAGGCGCATTTTTGTTATTTTATAATAACAAATTGCCGAAATTGTATAATTTTGTAATGAACGATTAAGGGAAAAGCAAAAACGTCAGTTGATACGCAATCTGATACCATCATTACCAATCCTAATACGTGCGCCCCGCTGCGGCGCCACCTCTCTTGCATCATATTACCTATAAATAAATTACAATGAACAAACTCTTATTAACCGTAGCCGCTGCGCTTCTGATGGGCGCTCCGGGATTGTTGGCTCAAGAGTATATCCCCGCTCAAAATGCCAAGGGCAAGTGGGGATATGTCGATGAGCAAGGCAATGTAGTGATTAAGTATGACTATGCCGAGGTGTCGGCCTTTGTTGATGGCCGTGCCAAGGTGAAGAAAGGCGACAAATGGGGCTATATCGACACTTCCGGCAAGGAAGTAATTAAAATCCAATACTCCGAGATGGGCACTTGGGAGAATGGCCGTTGCAAGGTCGCTGTCGGAGGCTCCATGAAGGACAATGTGCTCAAGGACGCCAAATATGGCTTTATTGATGCAACCGGTGCTGTACTCCTAAAGCCGGAATATAATGAGATTGGTGCCTTTAAGGACGGTCTCGCCTACGTCAAGAAAGGCGATAAGTACGGCTATATCGACAATAATCTGAGCACCGTCGTCGAATGTAAATACACCGCCATCGGCAAGTTTAATGACCTCGGATACTGCTGGGTATCTACAGGCGGCAAAATGCAGGGCGGCGAGCTCAAAAACGGCGTTTACGGCATCTGCACCCGAGATGGCCGCATCGCTGTGAAGCCCAATTATGCTATGATTGGCACTTTCGTGTATGATGTGCCCGAGGCTAATCCCGTATATGCACAGATTGCTAATAGCCCCGAAGCTAAGGAGCGCATGAAGGCGCTCGCCAAGGACGCTACCAAGGGGTTGACATCCAAGTCGTTCGCTATGGCTTTCACCGGTGGCTCCGCCGAAGAGCTCAATGACGAAGTGATGGCGCGACAAAAGCAAGCAACTGAGGCCTTCGAGAATGAGCTCCGCCAAAACCTCACCGAAGACCAACTGATGCTCATGAGCGAATGTCCCTCATACAATATGTTGGGCTACAAGTTTATCGAGCCGAAGCTCTTCTCCGAGCTTGACATGTCGCGCTCTACGCTCATCGCCGTATCAAGAAAACAGTTTAGGTCTGCTAACGCCGGCTCCTGGACTATCCAAGCTAAAGGCATGGACATGATAGGCATCGTAGATGTCGCCACTGACCGCCCGCTGGTAAAGTGGAGCAAATACAATGTCGCCTTCATTCCCTCCGAAGGCCTCGCTGCAGTAGTTAAGACCGACAAAAAAGGCTACAAAGTCAACTATGTCAATGCCGACGATAAGCTCCTGCTCAAAGAGTGGGTGTACGCCGTAGGTGTGTCACCTTTTATTGACGGCAAAGCCGTAATCCAAGGCACAAAAGGGCAATACATCATTGACCGCAACGGCAATGTCCTCTCGCAGTCTTATGACCTGATCATGCCCGCCGCTGACGGCAAGCACGTGGTCAAGACCGGCAGCGGCTTCGGCATCATCACCACCGACGGCTCGCAAGTCGTGGCCCCCAGCTATGAGGTGATATTGCCCCTGAGCGATGGATACTACTGCGCCCGACGCACCGACAAAGACCCCTACGGATACCTCGGCGCTGACGGACGCTTCGCCATCGAGCCTATGTATGCCCACGCTTCGTCATTCCGCCACGGCGCCGCACGCGTTAAATCTGACACCGGGTGGGGCATCATCAACACCGCCAATGCCCCAATCGTGAAACTCACCTGGGACGACGTCAAGCCATTCACCGAAGAAAACCCCGAGCTCTGCTGGGCTAAAACCGGCAGCAAATGGAGCTGCATCAAAGTCGCCAACGGCACTGCGGCCTTCGAGCCTACATTCTACGACGCCGACAACTTCGTTGACGGACGTGCTGTGGTATATGACGAGGTGGGTCTCGCCGGCTGCATTGACACCAACGGCAAGCTCGTGGTCCCTATGCGCATGTCTTCTAAAGACATCGTTACCAACTGCCTCCAGGACATGACCGCACGCGGTGCGACCGAGATTTCCGACATCGACGCTTACCGATTTAACATCAATAGCAATCCTACTCGCAACAAATATCGACTCTCACACGTCATCAGCAACGAAATGTGGGATTACTAACACACCACCCATCACTCACTCTCTACTCACCATCATTCCAAAATTCCATTAAAGATTATAACTCATGAAAAAATATATAATCGTAGCGGCGGCGTTGGTGATGGCAGCATTGTCGGTCAACGCAAAAAAATACGAAAACGTTGACACTAAATACTGCCGCAGCTCTATCTACAGCGTCCTGCTTAACCATACCGAGCAAAAATTCGGCAAAGAAATCAAAGAGCAGTTTCTCAACATCCCCACCCCCGACCAATACTACAACCACGACCTCAACGTCAAGGTAATCAACGTATCCAACAACTCCGACCAATTTCTCGACTCTATCAAGACCTTCATCGAGGCCAACAAAATAGCCAGCCGCATGGTGGCTAAATGGTTTGACCGCAACCAACTCACCGGTGAGTGCTCGATGGACATGGTCAAGGAACGCGGCATCTACAACGCCTCCGAGCTCGACAAGGAATTGGCTGCCCGCTCGCCTCGCGGCGTTGCCATGCTCGCCGACGCCGGTGAGCAGCTCATTGGCAAATCATTCCTCCTCGTCAACGAAATTAAATACGGCGACAAAGCCAAGACTTCGGCCGCCATCGGCACCGGCCTCAAAATCTTCGGGGCCATCGCCGGTTCATTTATCCCCGGAATGAGCGCTTTGGGCGACATCATGGACAACGTCGGCGATATGGTATCAACCATCAAAGGCTTCAAAGTGAAAATCAAGACCCACCTCTTCCAGCTCAAGTGGAACGACGACATCGCCACCATCTTCTACCGCGACTGCTACGCCTCCGAGCCCGACCCCGACAAACGCAAAGCTTTCGAAGACATGCGCGGGCAGTTTGAGCTCGAATATGTAGGCTGCGTAGAGTCCTCCGGCTCTACCAC
>JAEDNZ010000169.1 GCA_016302215.1 Muribaculaceae bacterium | reverse complement strand
GTGTAGTCAATTTCCTCATCGCAGTCATCGGGGTCGTGGTTAATCGTGGGGGGCACGATGTCTTCCTCTACAGCCTTAACGCTGAAGAGCGCCTCCAACGCGCCAGTAGCGCCGAGGAGGTGACCCGTCATAGATTTAGTAGAAGAGATGTTGAGCTTGTGAGCGTTTTCGCCGAACACGGCAACGATAGCCTTAACCTCAGAGATGTCGCCTACGGGCGTCGAGGTGCCATGCACGTTGATGTAGTCGATGTCAGCGGGCGTCATGCCGGCGTCGTCGAGGGCGCTGTTCATAGCGAGGATAGCGCCGAGGCCATCGGGGTGAGTGGCAGTGAGGTGGTAAGCGTCAGCCGAGAGGCCGCCGCCTGCTACTTCGGCATAGATTTTAGCTCCGCGAGCCAGCGCGTGCTCTAATTCTTCGAGCACCAGCACGGCCGAGCCTTCGCCCATGACAAAGCCGTCGCGCGACTTGGAGAATGGGCGCGAAGCCGTCTGAGGGCTGTCGTTGCGAGTAGAGAGGGCGTGCATTGAGTTAAAGCCGCCAACGCCGGCAGGGAAGATAGCCGCTTCGGCGCCACCGGTGATCATAGCCTCAGCCTTGCCCAGACGGATAAGGTTGAAAGCATCGATGATGGCATTGTTTGACGAAGCGCAGGCCGACACGACGCCGTAGTTGGGTCCATGGAAGCCATACTCCATCGAGATGTGACCAGACGCGATGTCGGCAATCATCTTGGGGATGAAGAAGGGGTTATACTTAGGACCGTTGGCCTCGTTGAGGGCATAATATCCGGCTTCCTCCTCAAAGGTGTGGAGGCCGCCGATACCGGCAGCTACGATAACGCCCACACGGTCTTTGTTGATGGCGCCTTCGGCATCAAGGCCGGCGTCGGCCACAGCCTGGCGAGCAGCCACGATGCCGTATTGGGCATAGAGGTCGAGCTGGCGCAGCTTTTTGCGGTCGAAATGGTCTGCAGCATTGAAGTCTTTGACTTCGCAGGCAAACTGTGTCTTGAACTTAGAGGCGTCAAAGTGAGTAATCGGGGCGGCACCGCTCTTGCCGGCGAGGGCAGCGGCCCATGTGGTGGCCACGTCATTGCCCAGGGGGCTGACAGCGCCTAAGCCGGTTACTACTACTCGTTTTAATTCCATTACCAGAATTTGTTTAGATAGACTGTGGTGGCCGTGATGCGGCTGTTATTACTTATTTGCTTCGATATAAGCGATAGCATCGCCTACGGTGCCAATCTTCTCAGCTTGGTCATCGGGGATAGTGATGCCGAATTCTTTCTCGAACTCCATGATGAGCTCTACAGTGTCGAGTGAGTCTGCACCGAGGTCAGTGGTGAAAGAGGCGGTCTCGGTTACTTGGGCTTCGTCAACGCCCAGCTTGTCAACGATAATAGCTTTTACGCGATCTGCGATTTCTGACATAATCTTAGTTTTTATGTTAATAATACGTTTGTTAGCAAGATTACATTTTGCGGTGCAAAGTTAAGGCTTTTTTTGCAAATATGGAAATTTTTACGCAATTTATTGCACAAAGCGCCTGCAGAGCGCCCTCACGCCGCGATGCAGAGCGCTTTCGGACTTGTCAGATGAGTCAGACAGGTCAGACCCGCCTAAACGCAGCGAGAGCGCACCGTGGGGCGCGCTCTCGCGAGGTATAGGAGAGTGAGGGTGGCTTACTTGACGAGCACCTTCACACCATTGATCATATATACGCCGGGCACGATGGGCATACGAGTGATGCCGGCCTTGACAGTAGCTTTGCGGATTACGCGGCCTGCCACATCGCATACCACGATGGCCGTCTCAGCGGGAGCGTTGACTATGATAGCGCCGGCAGAGCCGAAGGCCTTGAGGTCGCGCACCTTGAGGTCGCGCACGCCTACGTTGGCTTTGAGCACTACGTCAAAGACGCAATTGTCAGCGGTGATTTCGCCCACGGTGGCGGTGTAGTCTTCGTAGCCATCGGCGTCAACGGTCAAGGTGTACTGCTGATATACATCTTCGATGGTCACGGCATAGTGGCCTTCAGCGTTGCTGAATACGGTGATGCTGCTTACGGCGGTGAAATCAACGGCAGCGCCTTCGATGGGAGCGCCGGTCTCATCGGTGATGGTACCGGTGACTTCGATGGCGGCCTTCTTCAGCTCTACGTTGAATGCATCGGTGGGCTGCACGCGCTCGATGGTGGTGGTGTAGCTGTCGTAAGCATCGGCTGATACGGTCACATCATACGAGGGATATACATCGTTGATGATGATAACGAAGTGGCCTTCGTCATCGGTGGATACTGACTGCTCGATATCACCGGCGGCAAACAGCACGTTAGCGCCTGCGATGGGTTCTTGAGTAATCATATCCACTACTACGCCGCTCACCTCTATGGCAGCGAGGCGCAGCGCGAGGTCTTTGGTGACATCGGCGGTGATTACACCTAACGACTCGCTGACGGTGTCGTAGCCATCGAGGGCGGCCGTGATGGTGTATTCAGGCTCGAGCACATCGATGCTTACCGAGTAAGCGCCGGTGGCGTCAGTGGTGGCGATAAACTTAATGTCGTCGCCGGCAGCCACGGTGACAGTGACATCGTCGAGAGGCTCGTTGGTGACTGCGTCAGTGACAACGCCGCTCACGGTCTTGATGGTCTGCAGGGCGATATCTTCGGTGAATGTAGTGCCATCGCCGAGCACGCCTATCTCACGAGTGGCATCCACGTATCCGGGAGCTGTCACGCTCAGCGTGTAGTCCAAAGATGCTTGATATACGGTGAGAGAGTACTGACCCTGGTCGTCGGTCTCGGCCTCATAATATACATCGCCTGAGCTGAGACGCACGTTAGCGCCCTCGATGGGCTGCTGGGTTTCAGCATCGGTGACCGTGCCGGCAACATCTTTAGAGGTGACTACCTGAGCGTAGAGCACGGGCTTCTTTTTGATGTACCACGTCTTGGCTGCGAGCACCGTCTCGAGGTCATCGATGGTCTGTCCGTCACCTTGGCGCAGAAAGGCATTACCATCGGTATCATTGTTCCAAAGGTTTACCTGACACCAGTTGCTGCTGCTCTCGGTAGAAAGCATATAGTGCACGCGCAGGTTATTGCCGGTATATACAAAGTTGACATCCATAGGCAGTATCTCTACCGGCGCGTCAGAGCTGCCTACATTATCAAGCATATACTCGTCGTTGCTGTAGATGAGAGTCATCTCATTGACATCGCGTGGGGCGAACGAGCTTGACGAAACACCGGTGTTATCGTCCTCGGTGTTTTCGATATACACTCTCACCTTCGTCTTATAGCCACCGGCGACTTTAACATTTGTAATGTATCCGGAGAAACCCAGATGCTTGATTACAGTGCCGGGAAGAGCTCCAATCTCGTCGGCGGTGTAGATTACTTCGCCTTCATTGTGCTGATAGAGGCATGACACAGCAGATGAGTTGCTGATTTTATTCTCGGCGCCGATGACGAGGTCTCCGGCAGCGAATTCCTCAGCAACAACAACTTCTGCGGGCTCTACTTCAGCCTCAATGTCGTCCATCACAAACTTTGGCACAGCAGCGAAGGTGCCGGAGGCGTGGGGCGTAAACGAGAAGTCAAACTCGGCTTTCTCGCCGGCAGCGACAGCCACCGCGGGAAGCTCCTTGGCCACAGCATCGCCAAACATGAGCTTGGCAGTGTAGCTGTCGGCGGCAAAGTCTTCGGTGGTGTAGTTGGCAAGGATGGCCTTGGCCCGGATGGTGTGGTTGACCATAGCGTCGGCATCGATGGTGAACGAGTCAACGAATGGACCGACAGCAGCCTTGAGGGCGATATCGAGAGTCTTGGACTCCTCAAACGTAGCGGGGATATTGATGGGGAAGAAGCCGGGGGCATCTTCGGCAGTCACCACATATTCGAGCTTGTCTTTCATGACGCTCATTGAGTAGTG
>JAEDNZ010000010.1 GCA_016302215.1 Muribaculaceae bacterium | reverse complement strand
CGCACCGACATAGCTCCGCAATATGAAGCCGAGGCTACGCGCATCGCGGGCGAGACCGCCTATCGCCAGGGCAAAAGCGGGGAGGCGATGAAGATGCTCAATAAATATATGAGCATGGTGGAGACGCCCGAGCTGTCGGCGCTGTATATAGTGGGTCTTGACAAATATATGCGAGGCGATTACGGCAAGGCAGTGGAGCTGCTGCGGCCGGTGACGCAAGGCAATGATGCCATGGCACAGAGCGCCTATCTGTATATAGGACAGGCCCTTGCCAAGGACGGTGACACGTCGGCGGCGCTGATGGCCTTTGAGAAGGCGCTGCGTATGGACTATGACCTGTCAGTGCAGGAGGCAGCCTACTATAACTACGCCGTGGCCAAGATGACCGGTGCAAAGGTGCCCTTCGGGAGCACGGCAGCCACGTTTGAGGACTTCTTGCGGCGCTACCCCAACAGCCGCTACGCTCCGGAGGTGCAGTCGTATATCGTGACGGGCTACCTCACCGATGACGACTACGAAGGAGCGCTCGGCGCAATACGTCGGATGAGCGCGCCCACCGACGAGGTGCTTGGCGCCAAACAGCGCATACTATATACCCTGGGCCTGCGGTCAATGGGCGCGGGACGCGATGCCGAGGCTGTGGATTACCTGAAGCAAGCCGAGGCACTGAAGGGCTATGACGCGGCAATAGGCGCCGAGACGTCTCTGACCCTGGGCGAGGCAATGTATCGCACGGGCGACTACGAGGGCGCAGTGACACGCCTCAATGAATATCTCAACGGCAGCTACGGGTCAGAGCGCAATCGCGCCGTGGCCCGCTATGACTTAGGCTATGCCCGCTTTGCGCGCAAAGAGTATGGCACCGCTGAGGTGAGCTTCAACAAGGTGGTAAGCTCCGGCAAGCTGTTAGGCCACGAGGTGGTGGCCGATGCCTACAACCGCTTGGGCGATATCAAATATATGAGCAAAGACTTCAGCGCAGCATCAGAGCTGTATGGCAAGGCCTATAAAGAAAATGAGAAGGCCGGCGACTATGCCCTGTTTATGCAGGCGCTGATGAGGGGCTATAACCGCGACCATAAAGGCAAGATAGCCGGCCTGAAACGTCTGGAGCAAGAGTTTGCGCAGAGCACTCTGATGCCCGATGCTCTCTTGGAGATGACCGAGAGCTACATACAGCTTGGCGACAACGCCGGCGCTATTGATGTGTATCGCAGACTGGTGAAAGAATATCCCAATACATCGCAGGGCCGGCAGGGCTACCTGCAGATGGCACTGACGCTGCTCAATGCCGGTCGCAAGTCAGAGGGCGTGGAGGCCTACAAAGAAGTGATACGCCGCTATCCCACGTCAGATGAGGCCGCCGAGGCTGCCGAGTCGCTCAAGCGCATCTGCGCCGACGCCGGCACCCTTGACGAGTATGCCGCCTTTATCTCCGGGGTGGCCAATGCCCCGAGCTTTGATGCTGCGGAGGCCGATAAGCTGACCTACGAGGCTGCCGAGAAGCAGTATCTCAACGACCTTAGCACCGCCAAGCTGTGCGCCTACGTGGAGCGCTATCCCTCAGGACGCTATGCGGCGCAGGCCTTGGGCTATCTGCTCGAAGACGCGCGCGACAACGGCAATATGAGCGCGGCGGCCCAATATGCCTCACAAATCATCAGCCGCTATCCCGACAACCGAGTTGCCGAGACCGCCTACTTGGTGGCCGGCGCAGCGGCTCTCGACAAAGGCCGCGCCAACGATGCTCTGCAGAGCTATAAGGCCGCGGCGGAGCGCGCCTCGTCATCGACGGTGCTCAATGCGGCCCGCGCGGGCGTGATGCGCTGCGCCATGGCTATGGGACGCTATGACGAGGCCCTCGATGCAGCGAGCGCCTTGCTATCGTCCTCGACCACCGGCTCGGAAGATAAAGACGAAGCCGCCTACACCAAGGCCGAGATACTCAGCCATAAGGGTGATGTGGGCGGAGCGCGTAGCATCTGGCGCGAGTTGTCAGGGCGTCCCGATGCCGAGTATGGCGCCCGGTCATGTGTGGCGCTTGGCGAGAGCTATCTCGCCGCCAAGGACTATGCCAAGGCCAGGGCGTCGGTGGAGAAGCTGATTAACTCCGGCACGTCGCATACCTATTGGCTGGCGAGGGCATTCATCGTGCTAAGCGATGTGTATGCCGCCGAGGGCAAGTCCTTTGAGGCTCGCGAGTATCTGCAATCACTGCGCGAGAACTATCCGGGCAAAGAGCCGGATATCAAAGAAATGATAGACAAACGTCTGCGCGACAGATAATGCACGGCTCGCCGCTATCATCATGAAGATAATCAATGACTTATAACACGGACTACAATATAAGGTAATGAATAAGAAGAGACAACGAGTCTATGTGGCGGCTGCCGCCGCCATGGCGATACTGACAGCCACGGCAGAGGATTTGCGCACCGAGGTGGTAGTAGAGCGCACTGTGGAGCCACAGGAGCGCGCCGCCACACGTCTTAGCGGCGTGGTGCCCGATATGGTAACACGCTCGGTGACACCGACACAGCTGTCGTATGCCGAATACTCGTATGCGTCAGAGCTGACGGCGCTGATAGCGCGTCTTGACCCGGCGCGCTACAGCAGCATCCCGGCACGCAGCCCCTATCGCGGTTATGCGGCGATAGGCTATTTCCCGCTACTGAATATCGGCGCTACGGCGGGTTATCGCATCATCGACAACGATAAGACCATGCTGGGGCTTCATGCCCAATATAGCGGCAGCCAATATGACGGCTATGCCGATGCCGTCGGCACAAAGCCCAAGGTTAAGAACCACAGCGTGGGAGTCACGGCCGACTTCAGCCATCACTTCAGCGCGGTGAGCGCGCTGGGCATAGGCGCCGACTTCGGCTACACGGCACTGGGTAATCCGCTCTACGGCGCAGACTATAAGCAGAATGTAACACGCTTTGACGCCACGGCGGAGTGGACCTCGCAAGTGGGTCGCGTGGGCTATGGCGTCAATGCCGGCGTGGGCGTGATGGGCTTCAGCAAGGATATGCCCTTGGCGGCCTACGGCGCCGGAGTGAGCGCTCCCGGCGTGTCAGAGACGCGCATCAGCGGCGGCGCCGGCGTGGCATATCTGAGCGCAAAAGGTCAGCCCATAGCGGGCCTCAAACTCAGTGCCGACTTTGTGAGCAGCGATGATGCCCTGCCTACATACTATGGCGAGGCGAGCGCCGCCGCGGTGCAGCGCCCCACGCTCGGCGTCATCAGCCTCACGCCATATTATAAACTTAAATATCAGCGCTTTACCGCAAGTCTTGGCGCTAAGATAGATATCTCTACCGGCGGGGAGGGCAAGAAATTTCATGTGGCGCCCGATGTGGTGCTCGGCCTCGATGCGGCGTCGCAGTGCGGGGTGTATGTGCGCCTTGGCGGCGGTGAGCATCTCAACACGTTGCGCTCGCTGTATGACTACACGCCGTATATGCCATCGGCGTGGGTGTATGGGCGGTCGCATGTGCCTGTGACCGTAGATGCCGGCATCAACATAGGCCGTTTTGGCGGCTTCGGCGTGGAGCTTAAAGGGGGCTATGCCGTGGCCAACGATTGGCTGATGCCGATAATGGCCTTCGGCGAGGGCGTGACGCCGATGTTTGCGAGCGTTAACCTCAAAGGCTTTCACTATGGAGCGCGTCTGAGCTATGAGCATAAGCGCTATTTTGAGGCTTATGCCTCTGTGGAGGGTGCACCACAGAAATATGACCGGGGCTACTACCAGTGGCGCGACCGCGCGAAGATTGTGGTCAGCGGCGGCGTGACGGTGCACCCGATAGAGCGCCTTGACATCAAGGTGGATTATAACTACCGCGGCAGCCGCCGCATCTATAGCGCAACGCCGGGCGAGATGTCTGCCGGCACCCCCAAGACAGAAGAGCTGGGGTCAGTGAGCGAGCTGTCATTGGGCGCTACATATAAGATTAACGAGAAGGTGACGGTGTATGCACGCGGCGAGAATATCCTCGGGCATCGCTATGACATCTATCCGGGTCTGCCGTCAGCCGGGGTGCATGGCCTCGCCGGCGTGAGCCTGAAGTTTTAGGGGCGCTCGTCGCCGTTGCGGCGGAAGTGCCTCAGACCATATACATAGCCTTTCAGCAAGAAGCGGTAATAACGCAGAGTGGCTGAGAGGCTTTTTTTGTGGCGATAAGCAGCGACGAGCATCTTAGCCGGGGCGAGGTATCTGTTGAGATACGAGTGCGAGGCACCCTCGGCCATGATGGCACGCGGGTTGAAGTCGTGGTTGCCGGTGGATAGGCCGTCGTGACGAGCTATGGTGATGGGTAAGAAACGCCCAACAAATCCACGGCATAGCGCCCGGTGGACAATGTTGGCCTCCTCGCCGGCGCCGAGCACGGGGGCGCCGATGCCCAGGAGTGTGCTGAAGCGCAGGCCGCTGTCAAAGACGCGGCGGCGGAAGCATAGCTCTATTGATGATAGGTAATAGCCGCGCGGCGGTCGTCGCAGGTCAAATGTGGTGTCGGGGTATCGCTTGGCGTCGGTGCCGTCATAACGGAGGGCGGCGATGTCGAGCTGCGGCCTGGCCTCAAACGTGTCAAGCATAGCTCGCAGGCCTTCGTGGTAAATGCTGATGTCGTCGTCGGCAATGTATATGATGTCGGCCGAGGCGAGGCTGATGGCATTGTTGCGGTTGGCGCTGAGTCCGCGAGAGTCAATCTGAGAAACTATGATGTCGGCGCGTGAAAGCTCGGGCGGCAGCGGCAGTGTGGCCGTCTCGCCGGGCATCTGCCAAGAGACGATGTAACGCACGCCCGGCATAGGGGGCAAAATCATGGCGGCGGTGCGCATCAGGCCTTCGTGGCCGTAGGTGCATATCGTGATGTCAAGAGTAAGGCTCATGGCAGTGAAGTGAGGGGTGGCGGGGTGCTGTGGTTAAGGGTTATCGCGTCCAGAAATTGATAAAACGGCGGGCCACGGTGATGCTGTCGTTGTGCTTGACGGCGAAGTCGCGGCTCTCGCGTCCCCGTTGGCGCAGCCGGTCTCTGTCGGCGATGGCGCTTTGTATGGTGTCGGCGATGCTGTCGATGCTGTCGTCAGGGCTGCAGTTGATGATAGGGCGCAGGGTGTCTTCGCCTATGAAGCGATAATACTCGGGTTCAGCGCCTGAGACCACGGCCTGGCCGTGAGCCATGGCGAGGAGGGCATTGGTGGCGGGGGTGTAAGAGTATAGCTGGTCAAGGACGATGTCGGCGGCACGCAGCCGTTGCACATATTCGTGGTAAGGGAGGTTTTCGACGATGTCGAGGCGGCAGGTGTCGGGGTAGCGCTGCGCTACGATGCGCGCGGCTTTCTCGAGGATGTCAGTGCCCTTCTCGGCCATGCGATAGCTGTGCCGGCCCAGGAAGATTGAAATCTTGCGGCCGTCGGGCGCAATAGGTCGGGGCTCGATGCTTTGCGTGTCGATAGGAATACCGGCGTAGGCAATCTTGTCGGGCGGAAGGATGCGCTGCACAGACAGGTGGTATTCATACAGCGCAGTGATGACGCCATCTATGTGGCTGTAAACGTGGTCGTTGAGGGCTACGAGGGGCTTGTTGAGCCAATCGTCTTGGCGGACGCGGAGCTTAGCGGCGCGGCGGTCAAAGACGTCGTTGTAGCGCAGGGGGCAATCGTTGTGGCAGCACATACGGTAATAAGGCACGTCGATGCCGAGAGCGGTGAGATATACCGCGCCATTGTGGCGGCGCAGGTCGTCGAAGATTTTCTTGACGCGGTGCGGGCGTAGCTCCACGAATACGGGGTTGCTGATTTGCACTATGTCAAATCCGCGCAGGCGTCGCGCCGCGGCCGCGAGCTTGAGTGCGAGGAGCGCGCCGCCGGCCTTGCCGGGGAGGGGCCTTGCGAGGTCGATGTCGCGGTGTGTATGCATCCATCGGGAGCCCGACGAGGCAACGGTCACGTCATGTCCGAGGCGGCGCAGAGCGCCCCCCAAACAGGCGTGATAATTGCTGGCATCGCCGATAAGCAAAATCTTCATGATGCAAAATTAGCGTTTTTTTAGCGGATTAAGAAAAAATTCTTAACTTTGCGATATAATTGCAACAAACGACATTTTTTACCAACACTTACACCACCACTTACGATGGAATACAGTATAATGGATTTTTTGTGCTTGTTGGGAGCAGTGGGACTGTTTCTGTACGGCATGAAGGTAATGAGTGAAGGCTTGCAGAAGGCAGCCGGTGACCGCTTACGCAATATCTTGTCGGCCATGACGCGCAACCGCTTTGCGGGCCTGCTGACGGGCTGCTCCATCACAGCGCTGATACAGAGCTCGTCGGCCTCTACGGTGATGGTGGTGAGCTTTGTGAATGCGGGCTTGATGACCCTTGCGCAGTCAATGGCTGTGATTATGGGCGCCAACGTGGGCACGACGTTTACGGCGTGGATTATCTCCATCTTCGGCTTCAAGGTTAATATCTCGCTGATGATTTTGCCGCTGATAGCTCTGGCGGTGGTGCTGCTGTTTACCAACCGCAGCAAGGCGAAGTCCATAGGCGAGTTCTTGGTGGGCTTCTCGTTTCTGTTTATGGGCTTGGATATGATTAGCAGCTATGTGCCTGATTTGCAGAATAATCCCGAGATGTTTGCCTACCTGCGTGAGTATGCGTCGCTGGGCTTCAGGTCAGTGCTGCTGTTCACGCTTGTGGGGCTTGTGGTAACGGCCGTGATACAATCGTCGGCGGCGATGTTTGCCATCACGCTGATAATGTGCAGCAAGGGCTGGATATCCTTTGACCTTGCGTGCGCGCTGGTGTTGGGTAGTAATATCGGAACCACGATAACGCCACTGTTGGCGTCAATGAGCGGAAATGTGGCGGCGAAGCGCACGGCTATGGGCCACCTGCTATTCAATGTGCTGGGCACGCTGTGGTGCCTGTGTGTGTTTGTGCCGTTTGCCGAGTTTAACTCGTGGCTCACTGAGTCGATAGGCCAGGGCAGCCCCGATGCTCTGTACGGCTTTGTCAATGACCTTGAGAAGACAGCTCCGGAGGTGTATAACCATCTGTTTGACAACAGCTTGCCGGCGGGACATCCGGCTCTGGCTACAGTTGCCAAGATGCAGATGAGCGTGTCGTTCGGTTTGTCAATCTTCCACACCACATTTAATATTGTGAATGTGATGGTGATGATATGGATGACCAAGCTGTATGTGCGCATCGTAGAGTTCTTGGTTCCGTCGAAGCATCGCGATGACGATGAGTTCACGCTGAAATTTATCTCACGCGGTCTTCTCAATGCGTCAGAGCTTAACATAGCTCAGGCCGAGAAAGAAATGTATGTTTATGCCGAGCGCGTAGGTCGCATGATGGATATGGCACAGACGCTTATACACACCAAGGAGAAGAGCGAGGAATTCAACAAACTGTATTCGCGGCTTGAGAAGTATGAGGATATCTCAGACCGCATGGAGTTAGAGATAGCACAGTATCTCAATAGGTGTGCTGAGGGCAGGCTCTCAAATGAGGGTAAGCTGCGCATCGCCGCCATGCTGGGCATCATCAGCGAGATAGAGAGCATCGCCGACTGCTGCATGGGCGTGGGTAAGATATTGATGCGCAAGGTGGAGAGCGGCGTTACCTTCAACGAGGAGATTTACACCAACATCGACACCATGTATGCCTACATCAAGCAGGCGATGGCGATGATGGTGAGCGAGCTGTCAGACATAGAAAATGTGGGCGAGCGCTCGATCATAGACTCGTACAACAAAGAGCGCGAAATCAACAATATGCGCAACACGCTGCGCTCTGCTAATATCGAGAATATCAATTCGGGCCACTATGAATATCAGGCCGGTATTTACTATATGGACATAGTAGGCGTGCTCGAGAAGACCGGCGACTATGTCATCAACGTGGTAGATACAATCAAAGAACAGTTCAGACATAAAATTTCAGTGTGACAAGACATGATGAACGACGAACAAGAAAAGACACTCAAGTCTGACAGCGACGGCTTGCAGACCTACGAGTATATAGCCAATAATATCGACGACATCGATGGCGACCTGCCATGGTTGGTGGATAATATGAAGCGCGTGGATCTGAACGGCCAGTTTTTAGCGAGCGCGGCGCGCTATCTTCATGCCATCGACGGTGCGCGCTATTCAGCGGCCATCAAGGACCTTGTGGCAGCTACCATCGACCGCGACCGCGAGCATAAGTATCTGCCCGACGTGATGTCGTCAATCTACGGTGAGGATTATCAGAACCGCGCCGCCGAGCTGATAGCCACAGACGACAACTTCCGGCGCATCTATAAGCGCCTCTATCCCAAGGCCGAGAGCCTGTGAGGCTGCCGGCGAGAGCGATGTAAACTGTTAAGCAACAACATATTAAAACAATACAAACGTCAGTGAAATGTTGAAAAAACTTTTTTCAATAGCGATAGCATTTGCCGCTATGACCGCCTGCGGGGCGTCAGGAGCATCAGATGCCGGCGCTAATACAGACAATGACACCACAGCAACCATGACACAAGCCACAGCTACCGACACCGCGTCAGCACGCGTGTTAGTGAAGACCACCAAGGGCGACTTCACAGTGCTCCTTTATGGCGATACTCCCAAGCATCGCGACAACTTTGTGAAGCTGGCCCGTGAGGGCTATTATGACAGCACGCTGTTTCACCGCGTAATAAAAGAGTTTATGGTGCAGGCCGGCGACCCCGATTCAAAGACCGCTACGGCAGGTCAGCGACTGGGCAGCGGCGGCCCGGATTATACGCTCGATGCCGAGATAGTGTTCCCGAAGCATTTCCATAAGCGTGGGGCGCTGGCGGCAGCGCGTCAGGGCGACCAGGTCAATCCTATGAAGCGGTCGTCAGGCTCGCAATTTTATGTGGTCACCGGCAAGCGCGTGGCGCCGGCCGAGATGGCGCAGATGGAGCAATACATGGTCAATCAGCAGATGCAGGCCGTATTTAACAACCTTGCGGCAAGCCATCGCGACGAAATTATGGCTATGCAGCGCGCCGGCGACCGTGCCGGTCTGAAGGCCTTGCAAGACAAGCTGATAGCGCAGACCGAGGCCGAAGTTAAGGCCCACCCGGTGACCATCACCGAGGAGATGAAACAGACCTATACGAGCATAGGCGGCACGCCCCACCTGGATAATGCCTACACCGTCTTTGGCGAGGTCATTGAGGGCATGGAGGTGATAGACAGCATCGAGCAGGTGGCCACCAACAGCGATGACCGTCCCAAAGAAGATGTGCGCATCTTGTCAATGCAAGTATTGAAATAGGGTAATGATAGATTACACAACGTTTGCCCTTGCAAACGGCCTACGAGTAGTGCATCGCCGCGAGCCATCAGCGGCGATGGCTGTTGTAAATGTGCTGTATGACACCGGCTCGCGCGATGAGAGCCGCGAGCTGACGGGTGTGGCGCATCTGTTTGAGCATCTGATGTTTGGCGGCTCAGTCAACGTGGCCGATTTTGACGGCGAGATGGAGCGCGCCGGCGGTGTCAACAACGCGTGGACGTCAAAAGACTATACCAACTTTTACGACGTGGTGCCGGTGCAGAATATAGAGGTGGCGTTGCGCTTGGAGAGCGATCGTATGCTGGGTCTGTCGATGAGCGAGGAGTCGCTGCGTGTGCAGCGGTCAGTGGTCATCGAGGAGTTTAAGCAGCAATGCCTTAACCGGCCCTACGGCGATGCCATGCACCATCTGAGCGCTATGCTGTATGCACCGGAGCACCCCTATTCGTGGCCGGTGATAGGCCTTGAGCCGAGCCATATAGCGCGCGTTACCAACGAAGATGTGCGGCGGGTGTTTGCCGAGCATTATGCGCCAAACAATGCGGTGCTGTCAATCGTGGGTAATATCAGCCTTGAGGACACGCGGGCGCTGGTGGAGAAATGGTTTGGCGACCTGCCACGCCGCGCCATCGCACCGCGACGACTGCCGGCACCGGGCTTTCCTACGGCTGATGTGCGTAAGGAGGTGAGCGGGGCAGTGCCGCAGACCATGATAATCAAGGCCTTTGCGATGCGACCGTATGGCGAGCATGACTATTTTGTGGCTGACGTGATAACCGATATATTGTCGTCGGGACAGTCGTCGCGCTTTTATCAGAACTTAGTGTTGGGCAGCACGGGGCTGTATGCGTCGGCCGATGCGTGCATACAGGGATATATGCACGAAGGCGCCATGCTGCTGACGGCCTTGCTTGCCGAGGAGGGCCCGGAGGCCGAGGCTCGCGCCGAGGAGCTGCTGATGCGCGAGGCGCGCAGGTTGGAGGCGCTCGACGCGGTGACTCCCTACGAGCTTGAGCGCGCCATACGGCGGTATGAGACCAATTACCGGATGTCGAACCTGCGCGCCGAGACCTTGGCACAGAGCCTTGCCGATGCGGTGATGAAAGGTGAGGATTTCAACGAGCAGCCGGCTCGGCAGCGGTCAGTGACCCTCGATGATGTGAGGCGCGTGGCTGCGGATATCTTTGAGTCGCCCTCGGCCACGTTGGTGTATAGACCTAATTGATACAGCCGCGATAGTGGCGGAGAGGCTATGCTTTGCGCGGGTCGTCGATGAGCCACTCGGTGATGGTGCGCTCGTCGGTGCTGAAATTGATGCCTACCTTGATTACGGGCAGCTGAAGCAAAGCAAAACGCGAGGCATATTCACGGATGTCAATCTGGCGGAGGGCTTCGGCGGCTGAGGCGTTGATTTTCAGCTCAATGAGGTAAAGGGCGTAGGCGGTGCGCAGCGCCATATCCACGCGACCCTTGGCGGTATGCACCTCCACATCGACGTAGTAACCCAAGAGCGTGAATATGATATAGAGCATCTGCTGGTAGTGGCCCTCGCTATTGGTGTCTCTACAATAAGGCACGGATAGCAGATACTCCTTCAACCGCGCCATAGCGCCATTGATATCATCGGAGCGCAAGGCGTCAGACATCTCGAAGAGAATAGGTCTGAGCTCACCGATGCCGGAGTCAACATAGTTGGGCAACATGCTGCCATACAGGCCTGTGCGTATCTCGTTGTTAGGAATGTCAAGGGTATATACATCAGCATCACAGTCACCATCCTTGATAGTGAGATATCCACTCTGATAGAGTAGCGGTGTTATGCTCTTAAGCCTTTCGGCCGGGGCGTCAAAGCTCTCGATGCCGGCTCGTATAGGCCCTATCTGAGAGGGCGCAACGTCAAACTTGCGCATCATCTCGATGAGATATGTAGGCGTGCCGGTCTCAAACCAATAGCTGCTGAGGCGCTTACGGGCGAAGGCATTGAGCAAGCTGAAGGGGTTGAAGATGTCGGGCGAGGGCCAGGTGAAGTGGTATCCGTCGTATCTATATGTCAGCTCGTCAATCATTTTGTCGTGGCTGATGCCGAGCGCACGGGCCATAGCCTCGACGTAGTCGGATAATACTCCGGAGAGCTCCTCTTTGGTGAAGCCGCAGATGGCAGCAAACTCGGGCAGCATGCTCACGTTGGTGATGTTGTTGAGCTCGCTGAAGATGCTTATCTGAGAGAATTTGGTGATGCCGGTGATGAATACAAATCGCAAGTAAGGGTCGCACGCCTTTAGCGGCGAGTAGAAATTGCGCATCACATTGCGCAGCAGGGGCAGATTTTCGTCTTCGTGGACCACATCGAGGAGCGGAGCATCGTATTCGTCAATAAGGACTACCACCTTTTGGCCGGAGTGCTCGTAGGCGCGCCGTATTAGCATGGCCAGGCGGTTGTTGCTGCCGGCGAGCGGCTCGGTGATGCCGTAAGTGCCCTCGTAGGCGGCGAGCTGTATGCCCAAGTACTCTTCGAGGCGGGCGCTGTCCATGTGTTTGCCGAGGCTCATGTCAAAGTGGAGCACCGGGTGACGTGTCCACCGCGTCTCGAGCTTTGCGATGGCGAGGCCGTCAAAGAGGTCACGCCGGCCCTCGAAGTAGCAACGCAGCGTAGAAGTGAGCAAAGACTTGCCGAAGCGCCTCGGGCGGCTCAAGAACACATATTGCCCGGCGCCGTTAGCGAGACGATACATGGCATCAGTCTTGTCAACATACAGCATGTTGCCATCGATGATTTTTTCAAATGTCTGCACGCCGAGGGGCAGCTGTTTGAGTCCTGCGAGGTCCATAATGGTGGCTGATTTACTTTTGCAGCGTAAAGATACAACAAAAGAATGAAAAAAGCAATAAAAACGGCGCCTCGATCAGCGAGAGATGCGCTTGATGAGGTTGTAAGCCGGTACGATGCCGAGCTCACCGGCTTTGGAGAGGTCGGCGATGCCGGCACGCTCGTTGCCTAACTTGAGGTAAATGTAACCGCGGTTGTAGTAAGCTTCGCCCAAGTCCGGTTTGAGGTCGATGGCTCGCGAGAAGGCGGCGATTGCCGAAGTGAAGTCCTGCATCTCGATAAGGATATTGCCTTTGTCGTACCAGGCAACGTCCATTCGCGGCGACAGCTCTATTACGCGGTTGATGTCTTGCAATATGTCGTCGAGGGCTTTGCGACGCAGCTGTGTGCGTGTGATGTGGTCAATAGGCTCGGCGGCGGCGTTGTCAGTGCCGGCGTTGACGGCGCCGCTTTTGTCGATGAGGTATTGGCGATAACGCGCTTGTGCACGCATCAGGTATGCCGGGGCATAGTCGGGCGTCAGCGCTATCACGCGGTCAATGTCCTTGATAGCCATGGCGTAGTCGCGCACGGTGATGAAGTCCATGGCACGGCCAATGAAGTCGATGGCTCTGGGCGTGTGAGTGGCGAGGTAAGAATTGTAGTAGTCAATGGATTTGAAGTGGCCGGCGATGATGTCGGCATCGAGAGTGGGCACGGCGTTGGTGACTACGATGAAATGGCGCAGCATACGGGTAGCGTTGAGGTCGTCAATCTCTTTGATGAAGAAAGACTCGCGACGCAGCTCTGACGGGGCATCGTAGAATGACAATTCTATCATAGGCGCCGGCTCGATGGTGAGGTTGTTGTTTTGCACTTTGCCACGAATGGCTTGGTTGTTGTATTCCTCCTCGATGTTGGCGTTGTCGTCAATGGTCAGCAGCGATGCAAATCTGTTGGCGGTGAGGTCGTCGGGCGAGATTGCGTCGGGCGTCTCGGAGCTATTATCGGCCTCGTCGGGCGATACTTCTTTGGCGTTTCGCGCCAAGGTTAGAGCTTTGTTGTAGTCGCGCTCGGCGGCACGAAGGTTGCCGGTGTTGCGATATATGGCATATCGCATATAGAAAGCGCCGGGGAAGTCGGGGAAAGCCTCGATGACGCGGTTGATGTCAGCGAGGGCGGCTTTGTCGTTGCCTTTAGCGCGGTAGATAGCGGCTCTATTGTAGAGGGCTCGGTAGTCGTTGGGGTTAAGATCGATGACGCGAGTGAAGTCGCTGAGCGCGCGGTCGTTGTCGCTGACTTCGGCTTCGAGGAGGCCGCGGTTGAATAGCGCCATAGAGTTGATTGGGTCAAGCTGTAGGGCGTAGTCATAGTCAGCCATAGCGCCGAAGTAGTCATCGAGGTTATATCGCAGGAATGCACGGTTGATGTAAAGGCCTGTGGTGCGGGGCATGAGCTTGATAGCGCGGTCCATATCATCAAGGGCGGCCTTGTAGTCCTGCGCACGGTGTATGGCGATGTCGGCACGCATGACGTAAGCGTTAGCAGCGGAGCTGTTGATTTCGAGAGCCTTGTCGATGTCGGCGATGGCAGCTATGGTGTCGCCGGCCTCGAGGCGTAGCCGCGCTCGGCCCAGGTAACCATTGTCAAAGTTAGGGTAATAGCGGAGAAGGTCGGCAAAGGTGGAGTCGGCTGCGGCGTTGTCTTTGATGTTTTGCTGGGCGAGGGCCTTGTTGAACAGGAGCTGCCTGTTGCGTGGCAGCAGCTCGAGTGCGTGGTCGTAGTCGGAAATGGCATCGGCATCACGACCGAGGTTTTGTCGCGCCACTCCTCTCACCTCGTATGCGTCGGTGATGAAGGGGTTGAGGTCAATTGCTTTAGAGGCGTCGGCCTCGGCGCCGGTGTAGTCTTCGAGGTTGAGCTTTGCAACGGCTCTGAGGAAGTAAGGCTGCGCCAAATAGGGCTTAGCCTGAATGACTTGATTGAAATATTGGATAGATAGCATATAGTCCTCAAAGTAGAGCGCGTTTTGGCCTACTCGGAGCACTTGCTGAGTGTCAATCTGGGCGACAGCGGCGGGCGTCGCGGCCGATACGGCGACAACCAATAGCAATAATATCTTCTTAACGATGCACATCAGGAGCTGTGGCGAGAGAGTGGTAATAAAGATTGCGAGTACAAAGGTAGCCAAAATTCTGCATAAAAAGCTACGAAAGGGGAAAATGCGGCCAAAAAGCGTGCTAATTAAGGTGAATTATGGTGATAAATCACAAAAAATATATAAATTTGCAGGCAATAAAAAAACGACGAGTGATGCTAAAGAAAGTCAACTCACAATATCGCAGCTTATATGGTCTGATAGGTTATCCTCTGGGACACTCATTCTCGCAGGATTTTTTTAATCGCAAGTTTGAGTCGGAGAATATCAGCGCGCGATATATCAATTTTGAAATCAGCGAGATAGGACAGCTCAGCAAGGTGCTGTCAGAGAATTACAATCTGGTGGGTTTCAATGTGACGATACCCTACAAGGAGCAGGTGATAGGCTATCTTGATGCCCTTGACCCTATCGCCGCCGAGATAGGCGCCGTGAATGTGGTCAAGGTGAGTCGTCTCGGCGCCGGCAAGGTGTATCTCAAGGGCTACAACTCAGATGTGATAGGCTTTAGAGACTCGCTGGCTCAGTCCATAGATGTGAGTAAGCAGTCGCGCGCATTGGTGCTGGGCACGGGGGGCGCGTCAAAGGCTGTGGTGGCGGCGTTGCGTCAGCTTGGCGTGGCCTCGACGTTGGTGTCGCGGAGTGAGCGCCCCGGCGTCATCACCTACAAAGACCTCACGCCGGAGCTGATAAGCGATAACAAGATAATAGTCAACACCACACCGCTGGGCATGTATCCGCATGTAGATGAGTGCCCGGATATCCCCTATGAGGCATTGACAGAGCAGCATCTATGCTATGACTTGCTGTATAATCCTGATGTGACGCTGTTTATGCAGCGTGCGGCGGCTCACGGGGCGCAGGTGAAAAACGGTCTCGAGATGTTGCTGCTGCAGGCTTTTGCGGCATGGAATATATGGCAAAAAAGAGTGGATATACCCCAACAATGAAATAATATAGTAATAAATAATGAAGCTATCTAAGGTAATTTACATAGCGATAATAGCGCTGATAGTATTGCCCTTGGCCAAGGTGGGCTTGCCGGTGATAACGGCCCCGATAGCGTTGCTGCTGGGCTTGGTGTTTGCGTTTGTGTTTAGCAATCCGTGCCCCAAGTTCAACAAGAAGACGTCAAAATATCTGCTGCAAGTGGCAGTGGTGTGTTTGGGCTTTAATATGAATTTGCAGGAGTCGCTGCAGTCCGGAGCCGATGGCATGATGTTTACGATAGTGTCGGTAGTGGGCGTGATGGTGTTGGGTAGCCTGATAGGCTATTGGCTGCATCTGAATAGGAAGACTTCGTATCTTATCTCGTCGGGTACGGCGATATGCGGCGGCTCGGCCATAGCTGCCGTAGGGCCGGTGCTCAAGGCCGACAGCAATGAGATGGCGGTGTCGTTAGGTGTGATTTTCATACTCAACTCGGTGGCCCTCTTTGTGTTCCCGCCGATAGGGCATCTGCTGGATATGACGCAGACGCAGTTTGGCACCTGGGCAGCGATAGCCATCCACGACACCTCGTCGGTGGTGGGTGCCGGTGAGTCATACGGCGAGGTAGCGCTGAAGACGGCCACTCTCATCAAGCTGACGCGCGCCCTGTGGATAATACCGCTGGCGTTTGTGACCATGTTTATCTTCCGCGACAAGAGCGGCAAGGTGTCGATACCGTGGTTTATCTTTATCTTTGTGGGCGCTATGCTCGTCAACACCTATGTGGCTCTGCCGGCGTGGTTTGTGGATTCAATGGTGTGGGTGGCCAAGCGCGGCATGGTGGTGACGCTGTTTATGATAGGCGCATCGCTGTCAGTGAGCATGATCAAGTCAGTGGGTGTGAAGCCCCTGGTGCTTGCCGTGCTGCTATGGATAATCATTAGTGTGTCGAGCCTCTTTGTGGTCACTAATACCGTGGCATAAGAAATCATCTGCCGGCCACCAATACCATACACGCCGCCGGCATAGAGTTATCATATCAGAGCTATGAAAGCTCCGTATGCATCGGTCCCCATGCTGCCTGTCGCTTGCGGCATGCTCGTGGGGATTGTTGTGACGAGTGTGTGGTCCTCGTCTGCGGCGACGTGGACGGTGATAGCGTGCGGGGTGGGGGCGCTGGTATGGGCTGTGCTTGTGCATCACGGCCTCGCGGCGGTGTTTGGAGCTTCGCTCGCGTTGGGCGGCGTGCTGACGTATGGCGTCGGCGCAGAGGCCGATGCCGGGTGCTCACGACTCATCGATGGCGTGAGCCATAGCGTGCAGGCAAGGATTGACGATGTGGAGGTATATGGCGGCGGCTCGGCGCAGCGTGCGCTCGGCGTCATTGTCATGGCTGATGGCGAGGCCGTGGAGCCTCCGCTGCGGGTGTCGCTGCTGATGCCCACGGCACGTCCACGCCTTATGAGCGGCGATGTGGTGCGCTGTGAGGCGGTGATAGAGCGCTCGCAGGCCGGCGACACCGATGTGCCGTATGAGGTGGATTATGCGGCGTACAACAAGGTGCGCGGCATCGCGGCGACAGCCTATGTCAGCGCGTCAGAGGGCAAAGAGCCGGAGGTGGTGGCTCGCTGCGCCGGAGGCTTTGCGGTGTGGCTGTCGCGGCAGCGCGAGGCCATCGAGAGCAGTATCTATGATAGCGGCATGCAGCCGGCGACGGCGGCGTTTGTGTCGGCAATATTGGTGGGTGATACCGAGTATCTTGACCCGGCTCTCCGCGATGATTTCAGGGCCGCCGGGCTATCGCATACGCTGGCTATCAGCGGCTTGCATGTGGGGATAATAGCGGCGCTGCTGTCGTTGCTGCTCACGCCGCTGCAGGTGTGGCGTCGCGGTCGCGAGGTGAAATATGTGACTATAATGGTGCTGATATGGATATATGCCTTGCTCACCGGCTTGTCGCCCTCGGTGCTGCGCGCCTCGGTGATGGTCAGCTCATACTATGTGTGCCGCTTGCTGCAGCGAGATGGGTCGCCGTACAACGCGCTGGCGCTGGCGGCAGTGGTGTGTATGGTGGTCAATCCGTATGATGTGCTGTCAGTGGGAGCGCAGCTGTCGTTTGCGGCGGTGCTGTCGCTGCTGCTGTTTGGCGAAGCTTTCAATCCGGTGTCGCGCCGGCGGCGTTGGCTGTATAGGCTGGTGGCGCTATTTGTGGTGCCTATGGCGGCTCTGTTAGGCACCGGGGTGATAGTGATGGTGCATTTTCATACCTTGCCACTGCTGTCGGTGGTCACCAATGCAGCGGCGTGCATACTGATGCCGGTGATGCTGTGTGGCGGCATTGTCATAGCGGCTCTCGGTGCGGTGGGCCTCGCTGTGCCGATGGTCAGCGGCGCTATGGATGTGTGCTATGATGTAATCAATGGCATAGCATCGTCAGCCGCCGGATTGCCGTGGGCTGAACTGCGAGGCGTGGTGATAGGCCCGGTGGTGGTTGCGGCCTATGTGACAGCCTTAGGGGCGCTGGCTGTGGCGTTGCATCAGGCCGGTGTGCGTCGCGGGGCGCTGCGCTTGATGGCCTGCAGCGTGGCCGTGGCGGTGTGCGGCGTGGTGATAGGCGGCGACAGAGCGCCGGCGGCCGAGCTGTATATATGCCGCGACCGCGGCTCCACGGGCATCGTCAGCCGCTGTGGCGATCAGGTGAGATATTACACCACCGCGCGCGGCGAGGAGAGGCGCGATGCCGCGATATCAAAGGCTGCTGAGCGCTATGCCACATATCTCGATGTGCGAGGCGCTACGATGCAGGCCGCTGAGTTTACGGCCGGGCGCTATGTTACGGCGTGTGGCCGCACGATAGCCGTGGTGGCCTCGCCTATTGACAGCTATGACAGCCTCGTGGCTGCCGGCATGAAGGTAGATTATGCCTTAGTGTGCCGAGGCTATAACGGCGACATCAATGCTGTGGCGCGCGTGTTTGCTCCCGATACCATCATCATAGCGCGCGACAACAGCCTGCGACGCCACGACCGGTGGTGCAGCGAGTCTTGCCGGCCGGTGATATCAATGCGCCGGCAGCGTTTCAGTCTGAGCGAGTGAAGCCTTGGAGACGAGCGCTTAGAGGTCGCGTGCGAGCATCTCCCTGAGCTTCTCCACGCCGCGTGTGGCCGGCTCGGCGATGACGGTGACGTTGGCAGGCACGGCGGCAGGGTGGGGGTCGATGTAGTAGATGGGCACGCCCGGGCGCACGTAGTTGAGCAAAGCGGCGGCGGGATACACCACCAGGCTGGTGCCAATGATGACGAAGATGTCAGCTTGCTCCACTTCGCGCACGGCGACTTCAAACATAGGCACCGCTTCCTGGAAGAATACTATGTGAGGGCGCACGTGGTGGCCGTCAATGATGGTGTCGGGCGTGGTATCGCAGTTGTCGGGCGAGAGGGCGAAGAGCAGGTCGGGGTTGTCCATGGCGCGCACCTTGGTCAGCTCGCCGTGGAGATGGACGATGTGCGACGAGCCGGCGCGCTCGTGGAGGTCATCGACGTTTTGGGTGATGATGCGCACGTCAAAGTCGCGCTCCATCTGCGCTAATCCTATGTGGGCGGCGTTGGGCTGAGCATTGTAGAGGGCATGACGGCGCTCGTTGTAGAATTTATGTATGAGCGCGGGGTTGCGGCGAAAGCCGTCGGCTGAGGCGACGTCCATCACGGGGTATGATTCCCAAAGGCCATCGGCATCGCGGAAGGTGCGGATGCCGCTTTCGGCGCTGATGCCGGCGCCGGTTGATATTACGAGGCGTTTTTTCATTGTGAAGAGGTGAGAGTTAGTATTGATAATAATGAAAATGTCAGTCAAAGATTTCGCCCACTACGCGCAGCTCACGGCGCGGGTGTGCCGGGTCGTTGGTGACCACGGTGACCGTGGCGTTGACAATGTGGCTGTCAGCGGGCAGAGCCGAGGTGTCAACGGTGACCGTCAGCTTGGCTGATTTGCCTTTCTTGATGCTGTCCTTGTCAGCGGCGACCTTCACCGCCGGCGAGTTGGAGTATATGCGACGCACTGCGAGCTTGTCGCCTCCACCGGCGTTTGTTATTGATGTGGTGAGGGTGACGCTGCTGCCGCGGCTGAGACGTTTGCAGTCAAGGCGCTCATCGGCGATGGTAGCGGCGGGCGCTTTGGCGAGCGCTTTGTCAGAGAGAAAAGAGAAGTCTTCCTCGACCATCGACGTGAGCACCACGGGCACGGGCTGCGCGCCCTTGTCGCTACATATCATCACCGTGTCGGTGTTGAGGCCATAGAGCTCGCATCGCTCCGAGCGCAGATAGAATATCATAGACATGCGCTCGCCGGGCGCTACGGTGTCGGGGACAAAGGCCACATCAATATGGCGAGGCTTAGCGGCTACCTGCGGCATGATGGTGGTGGTGGAGCGGTTGTAGCCGTTGAGATACACGGTCTTGAGCCGTCCGCGTGTTACTTCGCCAAACATCAGCGATGCATTAGAGCCACGCAGGGGTCCCATGTCGTAGGGGTATTGGTTGGCGATGGTGGCGTCAGAGCCGATGACCACACCCTCAATCAGAAGCTTTGACGAACGGCGGGCGGCGTTGCTCTCAATCATGATGCGCTTGCTGAAGCGACCGGGGCGCCCCGTAGGGTCAAATGTTACTTCGATGGCCGAGGTGTCGCCCGGCGCAATGGGTGCCTTTGAGTATCGAGGCGTGGTGCAGCCGCAAGAGGCGCGTGCCGAGAAGATGCACAGCGGCTCATCGCCGGTATTGACAAAGGAGAATGAGCAAGTCTGCTCGCCGGCGTCTTCGTTGAAGATGCCGAAG
>JAEDNZ010000009.1 GCA_016302215.1 Muribaculaceae bacterium | reverse complement strand
GCTTTGTCATAATCCTTTTCCGCGCCTTGCGTTCCATTGTAGTAAACATCACCCAAACGCTTCATTCCTTTGGTAAAGCCTGCTTCGGCAGATTTTGTATACCATTTGATGGCCTCATTGATATCCTTGCCAACTCCTTGGCCATATTCATAGTAAATACCAATATTACACTCCATTATGCCGTTGGATTCTTTACGCGCTTCTACATTCTTCATGAAATATTCAAGAGCTTTCTTATAATCTTGGGCAACGCCTAATCCGTTACTGTACATAAATCCGATATAGCCAAGCGCATCGGCTTCTCCGGCATCTGCTGCCTTTTGAAACCATTTCATTGCTTGCTGATAATCTTTCACAGTGCCTTCCCCTTCTGCGTAAGCACATCCGAGGTTATACATCCCCGTGGCATCACCGGCTTCGGCAGATTTCTTATACCATTCGAATGATTTTTCCAGGTCTTTTTCTATTCCTGCTCCTTTGTCATATGATCTTGCCACTTTTCTGTATGCTGGTACATAATTTTTGTCTGCAGCCGATTTGTAGAGCTCAAAAGCATGGTTCAAATCCTTTTTGGTGAGAATTCCATTGGCAAGGATGTCTCCGGCCTTCACCTGATATTCAGGGATGCCGCGCGATGCGAGGGTCATAACCGTGGCATAATAAAGATTGCGCATCAGCTCGGGGGTAGCTTTTTCTGCATCGGAAACAGAATAGATTTCTGTATCGTCGCCGGCCTTTTTGTCGATTACAAAATGCCAGTGATTATCGGTTCCGACACGCAGAATCCCATGTTCAGTGAAGCTGCGGCCATCTTTGAATTTGGTGGTGGCTACAAATTTTGCTTCGGTCTGATCCTCGTTCACTGTCACGCTATCGACAGTTACAGAGGCATAGACATCGTGCCCTATAGTTTCGGCCAGATAATTATCGAACATCTGCCTTTCTTCCTCAGTAAGGGCCTCTACTGAGTCGGGGATAGCATACTGGGCTATTTCCGCGAATTTGCCTTCCTGTGCGTTTTTGTAGGCATCGTTTACGATGCTTTCCGGTGATTTGCCGCACGCCACCATGGCGAGTAGCATGGCCGCCGTTGCCACTGTTTTGATTAATTTGTTCATTTGTTTTATAAGTTTATTGGATGTGATTAATGGATCTTTGGTTTATTCAAAATCAAATGATTCTTTTGACTGTCTGATAATCTCTTTCAATCGCTCGGCTGCGGGCAGATTGTTGCGCGGTCCTGTTACACAGATAAACAGACAACGGGAGATGTCGAATTGATCTTTAGTTTGAGTCTGCGGTGTAAGCCTGAATGTCTTTACAGTGACAGGTTTGCATTGCTTGCCTGGGTCGGCTGATTCATCGGGCAGATCAATTTTTACTTCATTAAGTTTGATCTGACCTGCAGTATATCTGATAATATTTTTGATTGAGGCCCTGACAATGACGATATTCCTGAGCGAACATCCGGCATGTTCGCCATCGGGCACTGTAATCATTGATGCAGCCTTCGCGGCAAAAACGAGGATATGAAAGAATATATCTGATTTATGAAGTCGATAATAATTGGAATATAAGTCGCAGTTTTTGTCTTTTGAATCATCCTTTGGCTGATGATATGGATTCAACTCCAGACTCAGATGATGGCGTGTGTCTTCAGGCAAATTTCTCTCTTTGACGCCCATTGCTCTCATTAGAGGTAGGTGCCGATGGGTGAGATGCCATTTTTCAGTCTGTTCAAGATGGCGGCGCAGAGTTTCGCCGCGCATCACATGGGAATAACTTTTATCAACCCCAATCTTAGCACATTCAATGCATCGACGGCTTTGAAGCATACCTCCGGGACCCGGTGACAGATTGACAGTCACAGTATATAGTCTGCCTTCCTCAGGAGTCCAGCCCCACCATGGTTCCGGCATGAAAGGCTGCTCTTCTTGACCATCCTTTAACCAATCGGTGATGAATCGGTCCCAATAATCGTAATGGATCTTAAGGATGGAAAAATCTGGGGTATTCAAGGTTACTTGGGGCCTCGGTCATCCTCTCGTTGGCATTAGATTGATTTAATATGAGAAAAGCGTAGGAATCTGTATCTGTTACCGTCCTACTGTCAGAGGCTTCTCGCATTGCCTTTCCAAAGTCGGACGGCAACGAGAAGCCCTACGCTTGTATATGTAATCAACGCGTCCAGCTATTTTCCTCCCGGAATACCATGCCGAATACAAGATAATTACATATTCACGGGCATCTACCGTTGCTCAATCCCTGACCACTGTATGAATTTTGCGAGAATTCCTGACAGTCAAGAATCAGCGCGGATAAACGCTTTTCATTATGTCTGCATCCCACCCTCGTCCCCATGACCGGGGCTTCTAAGCGGTCTGCAATGGCAAAGTTAATGAAAAAATATGAATGAGGTATAGTTTTTTTGAATAAATCTCAGAAAAAAATTACCGTCTGCCTCCGCCTTAGCCGGCAAAGTATGCCCCCCGGCGCAAAAATGGGCTGCGCTATAATTAAGAATTTGGCTATTTGAGATATTATATGTATTTTTGCATCGTTATACAATATATATATAATAGTGCAAAATATGGATAACATCGTTGTGGCCGGTAAGAAATTGCCACTTAACAAGCCGGCACTGGATATAGCAAACAACTTATGGCTCGGCCTCCTGGCGGAGTTTGACATATATCAGTTTGCTATGAATGGTCATCAACTGCTTTTACTGGTGGCCAAAGAGCCAGCTAACTATCCACCGGCGCAACGCAGCAATATTGCACATAGAATAGAGATTGCAGTACAGCTACCGGCTGTATTCTATTTTGACAGCTTGCCTACCTACGAGCGCGACCGCCTCGTTGACAAAGGTGTATATTTTGTCGTTAGCAATAAGTTTGCTTTTATACCGACACTTCTTGCCAACCGCAGGTTGAGGAAGGAAGATATCCCCACTCAATTATTGCCATCAACACAATACTTGCTGCTATATCATATACAGCGTAGCTCGCTTGATGGAATGACACTAACAGAGATTGCAGAGATCACTCCCTATAAATACGCTACTATTGCTAAGTCAGCACAGCAATTAACAGCACTGGGGCTCTCAGAGTTCAAAGCTGACGACAAGCGTAATAAGCGATTGACGCTCACTCTCAACAAGCGCGAGCTGTGGGAAAAGTCACTACCATATCTCTCCTGCCCGATAAAGCATTACGGATATACTAATGAACCATTGTCATCCGGACTTATAGGCGGCATTGAGGCATTATCACACTATTCAATGCTCACCGGCGAAGATATTCCCACAAGAGCCTTCATTAGTGAAGAGTGTAAGGATTTGAAAAACAAGTTGTCACAATTTGAGGACATACAGCGTGTCGAAATATGGAAATATCCACCTATTGCAAAAGAGGGATATGTAGATCGACTGTCACTATATCTCACACTCAAAAATGACACTGACCCGCGAGTGCAAAAAGAACTTGACATAATAATAAACAAAATGCCATGGTAGGAGGACTTGATATATTCAGAGAACGGTTTTCTCAGTTTTCGGACAATTTTGTGATTATCGGAGGCACAGCCTGCGACGAGATACTGAGCGGCACAGAAATGCGACCACGTGCGACGATGGATATTGACATTGTCGTTATCGTGGAAAACATGACTTCGGAATTTGCAAGAGCATTCTGGGCGTTCATTGCCGAGGGAGGATACCGCCTCGGTGTCAGAAAGGATAAAGATGAGGCGCCCAAGTATGTGCTGTATAGTTTTGACCACGGCAAAGTAGGATTTCCTGTGAAGGTGGAATTACTTTCACGGCACAACGAAATATTCACATCGGCAGCACATACGGAGCCGTTGCCTATTGATGGTGAAGTGTCGAGCCTTTCGACAATTATTCTTGATGAGCCGTATTACAATCTGACGGTACAGAACTCGTTTGTCAGCGCCAGTCTGCGATACGCTGCGCCATTAGCGCTGATGGCCTTGAAAGCACGTGCATATCTTAACCTGATTGCCGACCGGGAAGCGGGAAAGAAAATAAACACAAAGGATATTTTGAAGCATCGAAACGATGTTCTGAAACTGACAGCAACATTGACCGGCACTGATCGGGCAATCGTTGACGCAGAGATTGCCGACACCATCAGAGCGTTTGCCGAAGGGCTGCTGCAGTCCTTGCCGAATCAATCGTTGCAGGATGCGCTGCGCAGTTCGGAGGCTGCAATAAGGATGTTCCTTGAGGCATTGCCGACATATTACACCGCACGACAATGAAGATACAATACGCATCGGACCTACACCTGGAATTTCACGATAACAGCCGCTGGCTTCGTGATAATCCATTAGTACCTGTCGGCGACACACTTGTCTTGGCCGGAGACATCGGTTACCTCGGCGACGAGATGTACTCCAAGCATCCGTTTTGGAACTGGTGTGCGGATAATTTCGAGCAGACCTTAATTGTGCCCGGCAATCACGAGCTGTATAAGAACTTCGACATCAACACCCTTACAGAAGGATGGACTGAACAGATTCGCCCTAATGTGAGCGCTATCTACAATAAGGTCATACAGCTTGATGATGTAGACCTTATCATGTCAACCTTATGGGCGAAAATACATCCGGCAGACGCCTATTTCACAGAGCATGGGGTGACTGATTTCCGCAGGATACGCAATGGAGAATATCGTTTGAGTTGGGACAGATTCAATGACGAACACGAGCGATGCGTTGATTTCATCAAGCGGAGTATAGCGCAAAGCACTTCTCATAAACGTGTTGTCGTGACACATCATGTTCCGTCTTTCGAGCTTATGGCAGACGAGTTCAAAGGCAGCATGATAAACGGCGCCTTTACCTCTGATTTGAATTTACTAATAGAAACACTGCCTATCGATTACTGGATTTATGGCCACTCACATAGAAACATAGATGGTGAAATTGGTGGCACCAAAATTGTTACTAATCAGGTAGGATATGTGTTTGCCGATGAGCAGCGCTCCTTCAAAACAGATAAGTACTTAGAATTATAATAACATGAGAGAACTGACAAAAGCAGAAAAGAAGCAGACCAAAGAATTGCTGAAGAAAGGGATATTGAGGCGTCATGCAGAGTGGCACAGCGAGATGCGCGCGCTGCTTGACCGGCCCTTTGACTCGGAAATCGGCAATGAGTATGAGCGCTCTATGATGATTACCGACAAAGCCGACAAATTCTATAAGGAAGCGATGCAAATGGAGGACTTCTACAACAATACCATGCTCCTTACAGGGCTGGGGCATTTGTATCTGCGCGGATATCTCACCGCTGAAGACATCACCTGTCTGCCTGACGACCTCAGACAACGCCTTGAAAATCATCAGTGAGATGTAAGCAGCCTCACACCCCGACCCCCGGCGAAAAAATGGGCTGCGCTACACTCTCGTGCGGCGCAGCCCGGGGTTCTTTTTCCTAAAACTAACTAAACTTACCTGAAAATAATTACAATCCTGTGATGAGTTGCTTGGTAGCGGTGTTGCCACGGCGCACGATGTAGATGCCGGGCGTGGTGGGGCGCTCGCTGAGGCGACGACCCTGGAGGGTGTAATACTCCGGCTCGCCATAGGCGTCGGCGGTGACGGCCACGTCTTCCACACCGGTGGTATAGTCGAGGATGCGTATCTGGTTAGAGGAGCGCATGTATTCCACGGTGCGGTCTTTGACGGTTGATGACTCGAGGGTGAGGTCATTGTATCCCGGGCGCTTCACCTTGAAGGCCTTGGTGGAGAGGGTAAACGACACCTCGAGGTCGGTAGCTGCATAGGGCGCAACGAGGTTGCCTAAGCCGGAGTTGCAGCTGCCTTCGAGGATGTATTCGCGGCCGTAGGCTATGCTCACCGATTTGGAGGTCTGAGCGTAGCCAAACTCAAATTCGCCGTACTGCGAGTGTGTGACCTTGAAATTGTCGGCATCAGCGAGGGTGAAGCCGTTGATTACATAGTAGTTGCCATCGGTGGCTATCATCTCTTGGGAGAGCGTCCAGCCGTTGAAGGTGCCGTAGAACCACAGACGCGGAGTGAAGCGCAGCTGGCGGGTGTTGTGATTGAATGATACTATCACGTCTTTGAACGCCTGCGATAGCTTGATGTTATACACCGTGGTGCTTTGCCCCAGGCGCTTGAGCGACAGCTCGGGCCACTCATAGCTTGAGGTCTGCATCTTGCTGATGGTGAGGTTTCCATCGGCGTTGTCGCAGCCGTATTCATACTCCCAGCCTCCGGTGGCTATCTTGAAGGCGAAGTCAGTGGCGGCGCCGGTGTAGCCTGCCGGCGGGAATTGGTCGAGCTGCACATACCACCAGCCATCGCTGCCCTCGTTCATGGCGATGCCGGTGCCCCAGTTGTCGGCATTAGACTTGATATAGCACTGCCTGGATATCTCCACATTGTCAGATGCCACATTCTGGCGCTTGAGGGTAAGCTCGGCATAACCCAAGGTGAAGCCGAAGTTGACGCAGTCAGACCACTCGCTGACGGTGAGGTTGCCCACGGTGCCCTCGGCGTTGTGCTCAAGGAAGGAGGGGTTAGGCCCGTAGGCCACGTTGTTGGCAGAGTATTGAGCGCCGAGGCCGAATTTGTAGTCGCCCCACGAGGAGTGAGTGATGACAAACGGTTTGTTGGCGTTGAGGGTGACGCCATCGAGCCAATAGTAGTTGGCATCGTATGAGGTGAAGCGATACGAGTCGTTGATAGACCAGTCTGACGAGCCTATGCCCTCGCCGGCGAGCCATAGCTGGGGCGCGATGCGTATGATGCGTGTGCTCAGGTTGAAGGCCACGACAACATTGGTGAACGAAACACCGGTGGCGATATTGAGGTCGTAGAGCTCGGTGCCATATTGGCGCGTAAGCTCGCGCCAGCTGTTACGTCCCATCTCTGATATGGTCATATCGGGGTCGTCCTGTTTGGTGCAGCCATAGACGAGCGACCAGTCGGCATTTGCGATTTTGAACCATATATGGTCTGCGCCTGAGGGTATTGACATCGACGACAGGTTGATGTAGTACCAGTGCTCGGTGCCGGAGCCTGTTTCGGTCATCTTAGATGAGGCATCGGCAGCCCAGTTGTTGAAGTTGCCGCGTATGTATAGGTCTTCGGCAGAGGCCTTGGTGGCTCCGGCCGCGATGGCTATCATAGCGAGCAGTGTTATGATGATGCGTTGCATATTGATGTGTAAAATCAGAGGGTGTAAAGATGTGGATAACACGATATATTAGAAGTCATAGACCACGGTGGTGACGCTGAATTTGTCGAGCTTGACATAGTCGCCCGGAGCTACGGTCAGGGCTTGCAGCTCCTTATTCTCCGAGGTGGTGTAGGTAGTGACTTTTGAGGGCTCTGACTGCATGCCGAAGGGTTTGTAGTCAAGCAGCTTGGCATCGCCAAAATTAGTATATACGATGACCAGGCGGCTGCTGTTGGGCGATAGCCATGCCGTGGCAAAGAAGTCTTTTGACTCTATATAGTTGAGGCCGATGCGCTTATAGTCAGGGCGGATGAAGAGGCTGTAGTTGCCGAGGGTCCAGAGGGTGCGGGCGGCGCTGTATGTGCCTTCGGTATAGAGGTCGTTGGAGCCATTGCGGTTGAGGTGTATGAGGGTGTAGCGCACGGGGCAGTCGCTATCCATGCACACCCAATAGCTCCACGATGACACGTTGGCCACGGTGATGTCGCAGTGTATCACGCGCGACATCTCCATTGACAGCTGCATACCGCTGCCGGCGTTGACATCAGGAAGGTCCTCGTAGCTGTCGCTCATGTGGCACCACTCGGTCTGCCACACCTCCAGGGGAGTGACATTGGTAATCGAGCGCTTCTCGTTGAGCTTCTGGCGATGCCAGCGCAGTGTCTCCCACGAGCTGTCAGTGAAATAGCTGTGTCCGGCGATGGTGTTGTTGACGTGCGAGAGGTCGCCCAAATAGTAGTAGTCGGTATCGGCGTTGCCGTATTTGTTTTTGTCAGGGTTGAAGTGGAGCCACATCAGGTCAGAGCGGCCGGGCGTCATATTTCCATTGGCGTCTTTTTCGCCATACGCATATCCGCTGACGCTTTGATACATAAAGTCATACCGAGCCGACTCAGGTATGATAATGCCCACGTTGGATAGTCCTTTATCATCAAGCTTTTGGTTAAGTTTTCTCACCAAGTGAGCCGTCTCCCACACGGTGTATGGCGAGCCTTCCTGGCCTTGAGTATTCTTGCCATCCCACAGCCACTGGGGTTCATTGATAGGCGATATATATTTGATAGGATAGCCCAGGTCATAGAAGTACTTGGCCACAGTAGCCAGATAGTCGGCAAAGCCATCGTAGTGTTGGTTGCTGAGGTTTGAGTATCCGACATCCTGCCCGGGGGTCTTGAGGGCACGGCCGTTGTTAGTCATTTGCACCAAAGGCGAGTTGGAGAAGAATAGGATGCTCTCCACACCGTAGTTTTTGGCCTGGTCCATAAAGTAGCGCTGACCGGCACATTTATTCCAATCATAAGTCCAGCTATCGGTGAAGAACGATTGCTGGCGGCGGCGATAATCGCTGATGCCGGAGGCTTCGCCTTGCTCTCGCGAGCCGGCGCCGAGATTTACACGCCACATTGACAGGCCTATACCCTCGGGCTGGCCATCGGCACCGAGCTTTTGCGAGAACAGCAGGCGGGCAATGTTGCCGCGGCAGCCGGTCCAGTATTCGCCCACAAACTGCGGGCTCCACGCGTCAGAAGCACCGAAGCCGCGCCATGTCTGATATGTGGTTGAGGCATCGACCTCTACATACACGGTCTTCTCGGTATCGCCCACGCCGCTGCGCGACTTGTCGGTGAGGTCATACCATGTGCCCACACCGATGGGTGTGGCTATCTCTTGCGGGCGTAAGATGCCGTTGTCGGTGGACCAATCATACGCCGCTACCTTGAATGTCTCGCCCGAGATGGGAAACGATGGCACATCGAGGGTGTAGTAGTTGCCATCGAGTGTGGTCATGCGCGTGGAGGCGTCAAGGCGGTCCCAGCTGGTGGCGCTGCCGCGCAAGAAGAGCTGCCGGCGCACCTGCAGCTCGCCGGTGCTGCGCTTGAACACTAACTCCACATAGGGCAGCGAGGCGGTGTAGCCGGAGGCGTTCCAGTTGATGTTCTTGGTGGAAGTAGTGCTTAGACGATATACGCCACCGAAGTCGGGCACGAGGTTGCGGTCAGCGGGCGAGGCCCACTTGGTCCAGCCGCCGTCATTGTCAATGATTTGAAATTGACCTTCGAGCTTGTCGAGGTTAAGGATGTAAGTCTCGCCATCTTGAGTGGCGAATTTGTAGCCATCGCTGATATTCCAGCTGTTGCAATCGCCCCAGATGTATATATCACCGGCATAGGCGACCGGAGATACCATCGCGGCGAGTAGCAATGGCAATAGATAATTCTTAAGACTCATCATAAGGTAAAGTAACAAAGGATTTTGAAAATGGTTGGATAAAGTAGTCGCCTGATAGCTCTGTTAGGATCTACCAATTAGAGACAGTAGGAAAATAAAATGGTTTTGTGTATATAGTGTAAAGTAAAGAATTCGGGATAGAGCCGCGGGCGGCGCACCGGCGCGGCCCTATCCGGTATATGGTGTCACGACATCATGGTCGGATGGTCAGCCTGATATCGGCGCCCATGAGCAGGGGAGCATTCAACGTGATGGTGGCTTGCGAGCCGGCGGCAGCATCTTTGTCAGCCTTGATGTAAGCCACGAGGCGGCCTTTGTAGGCGCGTTGGTGGCTGTCGGTGTGGTCTGACATATCGTGGTTGCTGCCGTTCTCGAGGCCGAGGAGGCGCACGGCGCCGGTGGTGTGGCATGATATGTCGTTGTCGCCGAGTGTCACGAGACGTCCGGCGTCATCGACCACGTCAATGAAGACATGGGCGGTAGCTCCTGGAGCCAGAGTGGTGACATCTGACGACACGCGCAGCGCATAGGGGCGGCCACTGGTGGCGATGGTGTCAGTGGCAACGACAGCGCCACTGCCGTCACAGGCCTCCACAGAGAGCACGCCGGGGCGATAATCCACATCCCAGGCGATTATGCCGGAGGCTTCGTCGTAGGGCTTGGCGGCGCCTATCTCCTTGCCATCAAGCAGCAGGCGAGCGGTGGCGGCGTTGGTGTAGCATACAACACGCACGTGCGAGCCCTCGTCATAGTTCCAAAGGGCATCGGCGTCGATGCTCAGGCCGGGGTCGCGACCATCGGCCGGCATGAGGTATGTGCCCAGATATGCCACGGGGCTTGCGCTCCAGAGCGCGGCGCGGAACTTGCCGCGAGGCTTGAGGTATCCGGCAAAGTCAAGCATACCGGTGCCCAGGCCGCGCGAGGGCCATACGCCGGCCTCGCCTAAATACTCGGTGCCGGTCCAGATGAATTGGCCGAAGATGTAGTCATTGTCAGTGACGGCGCGCCATGCGCGATAGTCGTGGGTGTTCTCGCTGCCGTAAATCACGCGGTCGGGGTAAGTGGCGTGGTCTATGGCGTAGCGGTCCTCGGTGTAGTTATAGCCCACGATATCCACGGCCTGCGGATAGGTGGTCTGATTTGACATCACCACGCCGGCGAGAGCGCCGGTGACGGGGCGCGAGCTGTCAATAGCCCTGACGATTGGCGCCAGACGATTGGCGATAACGCCGATGCGCTCGGCATTAGGAGCCTTGGGGTCATAGCCGCCGAAGTTGGGCTGATTGATGGATATGCTGTCGAGGATGGGGTGAGAGTATGGGTCGTTGGGGTAATCTACCTCATTGCCGATGCTCCAGAAGGCCACACAGGGGTGGTTGCGGTCACGGCGCACCATATCGGCCACATCGCGCTCAATCCACTCCTCAAAGAAGTCGTATGTGCCCTCAAACTTGGGGGTGCCCACATTCCAGCCTTTGACCCATTTGCGCTTGGGAAATTCCCACTCGTCACTGGCCTCGTCCATGACGAGGAGACCCAGCTCATCGCATAGGTCATAGACATACGGAGCCTGAGGATTGTGGCTCATGCGTATGGCATTGACGCCGATGGCCTTGAGCGCCACCAGGCGGCGGCGATACACCTCGGGGGGCACTACGCTGCCGAGCACGCCGGCGTCATGGTGCAGACACACACCTTTGACCTTGACGTTGCGGCCGTTGAGCTCAAAGCCGGTGTTGGCGTCAAAGCGCAGCGAGCGCAGGCCCACACGCGTCTGTGTCTTATCCACCTCAGTGCCGGCGCTTTGCAGCGACGCCGTGAGGGTGTAGAGATAGGGGGTGTCGAGGTCCCACAGCTGCGGGTTCTTCACGGTGAGGCGCACTGTTGCGGCCTTGCCGGCGGTGAGATGCGTCTTGCCGGTGGCCACTACCTTGCCGGCAGCATCGCAGAGCGTCACCGCAGCGGTCATCTTAGCGGCGGCATCAGGCGCCGTGGCTGAGAGCGATACATTGACAGTGGCGCGGCGAGCGCTGATGTCAGAGGCTGACCAGCCCAGCCCCCACGGCTCAAAGTGGGTGGCGGCAGCGCCTACGATATACACATCACGATAGATGCCCGAGCCGGTGTACCAGCGCGAGTCAGCCTCACGGCTGTGATCCACTCGCACGGCGAGCACATTCTCGCCCTCCACCAGGTAAGGCGTCATATCGTAATAGAACGATACATAGCCATTGGGGCGTTTGCCGAGGAGATGGCCGTTGAGATATACCTCGCTGCGGTTATATACACCTTCAAAGTAGATATAGTGCACGGGCAGTGCATCGTTGATGGTGAAATGCTTGGTGTACCACGCTATACCGCCGGGGAAATATCCGGTGCAGGCGTTGAGCGTGGGCGAGGGCTGCGCCTCGATTGACCAATCGTGAGGCAGCGCCAGGCGGCGCCACTGCGAGTCATCGAGAGCAGTGACAGCGTCCGTGGCGTGGTCAAGGCTGAAACGCCAATCGTCATTGAAGAGCGTGGCGGTGCCCATTGACAGCTGTGCGGCGGCTGACAGTGCCGTGGCTGACAGCACTAAGGCTGCCAGCACACGTCGCACGAGGTGAGAATTATAGATATTACCAATCAACATTATCAGAACTGAAAGGATAGTGTTTACTACGCGGTGAAAGATTAGAGGTCATAGACCACGGTGGTGACACTCTTGGCGTCAAGCACTACGCTCTCGCCCTGAGCCACAACGGCCTCTTTGAGCTGCTTATCAACAGAGGTGGTGTAAGTGCGCACCGATGCGGCAGCACCAAAGCCGGTGTGTGTCTCGATGAGGCGCACGGGCTTGTTGCCCACGTTGGTATATACAGCCACTACACGCTTGCCGTCAGGCGAGATGTAAGCCGAGCCGAAGAAGTTGCAGCTCTCGGTGAGGTTGAGATCTACGCGCTTGAAGCCCGGGCGCACAAAGAGGCTAAAGTTGCCCATAGCCCAGAGGTTGGCAGCCGGAGCGTAGGTGCCGTCACCGGCAAAGACATCGCCATCGCTGCCACCGGCCGGAGTGAGATACACGAGCAGGTAGCGGTTGTTGACCTGGCGATAATCCATAGCCACCCAGTAGCACCAAGAGGTGACATTGCCCACGGTGATATCGTTGTGCATCACCTTGGTCATATAGATAGCGCGGTCCATATCAGAGCAAACGTCATGGCCGGCATATTCGTCCTTGTTGTGGCCGTCGCCGAGCATACACCACTCGCTCTGCCATACCTCGAGGCCGTATTGAGCGGCAGTAGAGGCCACGTCGCGGCGGGTGTTGCGCATTGACTCCCATTCGGTATCTGTCCAGTAGCTGTGGCCGCAGAAGAGGGGCTTGACGTGCTGCAGGTCGCCGATATAGCTTGACGAGCCGGGTTCATAGAAGTGAGAGGGTATCTGCGTGTTACCCGAGTCGCATGACTTGTCGCCGCAGAAGAAGTTCCAATCGGCAGCCTCGCCCACGAGGATATCGGTAGAGAGGCCATGGGCCGTGAGAGCGCCATCGAGAGCGCGGAAGAGCTTGGCAGACTCATCGGGAGTCCAGGCAGAGCCTTCCTGGTCGGTGCCGTTCCAGCTCCATTGCGGCTCATTGATGGGCGAGATGTGAGTGATGTTGTAGCCGGCGGCGGTGAAGTGAGCGGCAACCTGAGCCAGATACTCGGCATAGTCGCCATAGTGCTCGGGCTTGAGGTTGGATTTGCCGCCACGGTCGCTGCGAGCCTGACCATTGTAGGTGTACTGCACGAGGGGGCTGTTGCTGAAGAGCACAAATTTCTCCACGCCCATAGCCTTTGCGCGCTCCATGAAGTAGCGCTGGCCGGGGCATTTCTCCCAATCGAGAGAGCCGTCGGCAGTCATAAAGCTCTCGGCACGGCGCACCACGGTGGTGATGCCGCTGTCATCGCCTTGCTCAGCCGAGCCGGCGCCGGTGTTGACACGCCACATTGACAGGCCTATACCTTTGGGCTGACCATCTACAATCTCTTGCGAGAAGAGGAGCTCGCTGATGGCGTCGCGCGAGCCGGTCCAATACTTGCCTATCCAAGCGGGCATCCAGCAGTCAGAGGCGCCAAAGCCGGCCATGGTCTGGTGCACGGCAGTGATGTCAATAGTCACATTTTTATCCACGGCATTATCGGCGGTGGGCTGTGGCGGCGCCGGCTCGCCGGGATCGTAGGCATTATCGCTGCAGGCCGTCATGGTCATAGCGGTGAGCAATGCTGCATATATAATCTTTTTCATTAGTGTCTGTTTATGAGATTGATATTGTGATTGCAGTGATATAAAATAGAGAGGAGAGAGGGGAATGAGAGATGTTGACTAAAGATTTAGATTAGTTCCAACCGGGATTTTGCTCGATAGCGCCTTGCGACATGGTGATTTCATACAAAGGTATGGGGAACACGAGGTCGCGGCCTTCCTGGAATGTGCGGCCCTTGTCAGAAGCCTCTTTCTGGTTGGCCCACTCGTAGGCATCGGCGGTAGCGGCGTTGGTGTTCCACTTCACGAAAGCGCCGTCGGGGCCCATGAGGTTGCACACCACCTTCTTGCCGTTGTCGTCAGTCCAGCGACGGATATCATAGAGGCGCTGAGCCTCGGTAGCGAGCTCGAGGTGACGCTCGGTGCGGATATCCTTGCGCAGGGCGGTGCCGGAGGTGTTGACTTCGGGCAGGTGCACACGTTTGCGCACCTGATTGAGGGCAGAGCGAGCATTGCCGTCGTCGCCGGTCTCGTTGCAAGCCTCAGCATAGAGTAGCAGGATGTCGGCATAGCGGAGGATGATATAGTTGAGGGGCACCAGGGCGGTGTTGAAGTTGCCGGGGCGATGAGCCACGGGCAGATAGTGCTTGCGGCTTACGCGAGCTGACTTATTGATTTCGGGGCTTACATAGTAAGAGCCGTCACCGTTTTGGTTGCCTTGCATCTGGATGAGCTCGTCGAAGTTGTTCTCACCGGGGATTTCAGTGGCACCGTTTTTGATGATAGTCCATTTGAGGCGCTCGTAGTCGCCGGCCTCGATGAAGCAGTTCTCGAGGTAAGCGGTGGGCACGCCCCATCCCCAGCCGTCCATATCGCCGCCGCCACGGTTACCGCTGACGATGGCCATACTGCCGCCCAGACGATAGGTCTCATCGTAGATGTTCTGCACCTCGAAGAGAGACTCTTGATTGTTCTCATAGTCCATGTTCCACACTTTGCCGAAGTCGTCCATCAGAGCATATTGCCCTGAGTCGATGACCTTCTTGAGGGTGACTTTGGCCTTGTCAAACTCGCCGTTATACACCTGCACCTTGCCTAAGAGGCCGAGCGCGGCGCCGCTGGTGGCGCGACCCATCTCATCGGCAGCGAGCTGGCTGCGTGTGGGCAGCGCGGCGGCAGCTTCCTCAAGGTCTTTGGCGATGAAAGCGTAGCATTCTTCAACGCCGGAGCGACGTATGCCGCTGACCTCGTGGGGCATCACAAAGCCTTCAACCAAAGGCACGCCGCCGAAGTTCTTGACCAGCTCAAAGTAGAAGTAAGCGCGGAGGAATTTGGCCTCGGCGATGTAGCGGGCCTTGCGCGTCTCGTCCATCTGCACATCGGGGATGCGGTCCAAGGCGATGTTGCAGCGGAGAATGCCTTTGTAGCGATACTGCCAGAAGTCAGAGATAGAGCCGTTTGACTGGCCTACGCCCTGATAGTGAGCCAGAGATATGTATTCTTCCTGATTTTGCTGGGTGTTGCCCATCCAGTAGTCATCGGTACACATATCCGAGAGGATCCACACGCGCTCTACCTGCCACCAGTCATAGTTGGTGATGGCATTGTAGCAACCGTGGATAAATGATTCTACGTCGTTCTCGCCCTGGAAGTAGGTGTCGAGGTTTTCCTGCCCGCGGACCTCCTCTTCGAGGAAGTCGTCACACGAGGACAGCGTCATGGCGCCCATGAGCAGCAACGGTATGAAATACAATTTTTTCATTGTGTGAGAGATATCTATCGTGGTTAGAATTTAAAGTCAATACCGAATAAGAAAGTGCGCGGGTTGGGGTACGAAGTCCAGTCAATACCCGTGCTGATAGAGCCACCGTCGTTGAGGGGTCGTTCGGGGTCCATACCGGAGTACTTGGTGATGGTGAAGAGGTTCTGAGCCGAAACAAAGAGGCGCAGCGACATGTTGCGGAGGATGTGCTTAGGCAGGGTGTAGCCTATCTGCATCATCTTGCAACGCAGGTAAGAGCCGTCTTCGATGTAGAAGCTCGACACGCGGTTGTAGTTTTGGTTGGTGTCGTTGATTGACAGGCGCGGGATGTCATTAGACGTGCCTTCGCCATGCCAAGCAGCATCTACAGTGCCGATGAGCACATTATCGCCGCCGGCGCCGGAGTAGCGACGCTTGGTGGTGTTGAAGATGTCGTTGCCGAGTGAAGCGTAGAAGTTAGCCGAGAAGTCCCATTCACGCCAGTTGAGGCCGATGTTAGCGCCGAGGGTGATTTTGGGATAGGCGTTACCGATATACTTCTTGTCGCCATCGTCGATGGTGCCGTTGTTATTGAGGTCGAGGAAGCGGATGTCACCGGGCTGAGCGTTGGGCTGCACGAGGTTGCCGTGCTCGTCGGTGTGAGAATATACCTCGGTCCAGTTTTGGAAGATGCCGTCAGCTACATAGCCGTAGAAGCGGCTGATCTCGCCACCATCCTCGTTGCGGATGATTTGGTCCATGTTGAAGCTCTGTGAATACACGGGGCCGTCGCCGGAGAGCTTGACAGCCTTGCTCTTGACATGAGCGAGGTTTACGCCTACGTTGTAGCCGAATTCGCCCACGCGGTCGCGCCAGTTGAGCGAGAGCTCCCAACCCCAGGCTTCCATCTCACCGATGTTCATGGTGACTTCGCTGTTCCAGTTGGGGTAACCCAGAGCGAGGATGTTTTGCTTCTTGTAGAGCATGTCGTGTGACTTCTTCTTGTAGATGTCAAATGTAGCGTCCAAGCGCGAGTCGAGCATCGTCACATCGATACCGGCATCATAGTCTTCTACGGTCTCCCACTTGAGGAGGTTGTTGCCGACGGTAGAGATAGAAGTACCGGGGACACGCACGCCGCCGATGACGGCATCTTTGCTATCGAGGAGTGTCAGATAGGCCGAGCTATCAATGTTCTGGTTACCTACACGACCCCAACCCAAGCGGAGCTTGAGGTTGTTGACGATATCTTGGTCCTTCATGAAGGCTTCTTCGCTGATGCGCCATGCACCTGATACAGCGGGGAAGGTAGCGTATTTGTTGCCCTTGGCAAACTTTGACGAGCCATCGACGCGGACTGAAGCGGTCAGGTAGTAGCGGTTGTCATAGTTATACATAGCGCGGGCGAGATACGACACGAGTGTGCTGTAAGAGGTGTTACCATCGGCGCTCTGGTTCTGCGTGCCGGCGTGCACCTCGTGGAGAGGCTCGGAGTTGTTGGGCACGGCATCACGGCCGGCATATACCCAATAGTCGGCAAAGCGCTCGGCGGTGAAGCCGACCATAGCGTTGAGGTTGTGCTTGCGAGCGAAGGTCTTGGTGTAGTTGATGGTGTTGGTCCAGTTCCAGTCAATCCACTGGTTCATGGTGCGGTTGACGTTGCTGTAGGTCTGCTGCTCCTGCTGATCCATATAGAAGTCAGGCGAGTAGCCGTCAGAGCGACGGAAGCGAGCGTTCAGACCAAACTGGGTGCGGAGCACGAGGCCGTCGATGGGGGTAATCTGCAGGTAGCTGTTGAGCAGGGTAGCGAACTCACGCGAGTGACCGTTGCTGCGAGCGATAGAGGCAGCGGGGTTCCAGGTAGAGTTGTTGTAGCTGCGCTGGTAGTTGTTGTAGGGGTTCTGCTCCCACTCTTCTTCGGGCTTGAAGACGGGTGTGGTGGGGTCCATAGCCATGATAGAGCCGAAGTCGCCGGGGCTGTTGTCCCAAGACTCGGTGCGCGGAGCGAGATCGACACCGGCCTTGACATACTTATTGAATGTGTATTCGGTGTTGACACGCACGTTGAGCTTATCCCAGTAGCCGTAGTCAAACTGAGAGTTGTTGCGGAAGTAACCTACACTGAGGTTATATACAAAGTTGTCAGAGCCGCCCGACACGCCGAGCTGATAGTTCTGGATAAGGGCAGTCTTGTTGACCACGGTATCCCACCAGTCGGTGCCTTCGCCATCTACATAGCCGGATTTGGGGCTATTCCACAGCGGGGTGCGGCCGTCGTTGGTGTAGCGGGTCTTGAAGGCCTGCTCATACTCGCCGGCGCCGGCGATGGCGGGCTTGGCGAGGGTCTGGATACCTACCGAAGCGTTAAACGAGATTTTGGCTTTGCCCTTGGCACCCTTCTTGGTGGTGATAAGGATTACACCGTTAGAACCGCGTGTACCATAGATAGCCGAAGCCGAAGCGTCTTTGAGGACCTCCATTGACTCGATGTCGCCGGTGTTGAGGAAGTTGATGTCCGTACCGATGGGCACACCATCTACCACGTAGAGGGGCGTGCTACCGTTGACGGTGGTGACACCACGGATGATAACCTTGGGAGCAGTGCCCGGGCCACCACCACTACTGATTTGCACACCGCTGATTTTACCCTGGAGAGCGTCCATGGGGTTGCCGGTGGTCACCTCAGTGATTTGGTCGCCTTTGACGGTAGATATAGAGCTGGTGAGGTCGCTTTTCTTGACCACGCCGTAGCCCACGACTACCACCTCGTCGAGCTGATTGGTGTTTTCCTGCATCACCACATCGATGGTGGTGCGCGAGTTGACGGCTACCTCCTGAGCTTTATAGCCCACATAGTTGAAAGCGAGAGTAGCGTTGGCATCGACATTTGAGAGGACGTAGTTGCCGTCGATGTCTGTGAGAGCGTTGATGGCGGTGCCTTTGACTGACACTACACATCCGATAAGGGGCTCTCCGTCAGAGGCGCCGGTGACGGTGCCTTTGACATTGATTTGGGCGATGGCGCAAAGAGGGAGCAACGCCATCAATATCAGTGAAAGAATATGTCTTTTCATTGTTTCGAGTATTGTGAGTGTGCTGTGGATTAGTTATAGGGGACAAGCTTGGCACGGCTCAGGTGAGCATCGAAATACAGTTTGTATTTGCCGGTGACAGCCACGGTAGGCTTAATCCAGAGGTCCTTGGCGCGAGTGCCGGTCCATGCGGGGTTGGTGAAGTTGCCATAGTAGCCGATGACTTCGGGGTCGTCCTCGTTGTCGGCACGCCAGGTGCAGTAGTTCCACCAGCCGTCCTGATGATAGTTGTGGATGATGAATGCCATACGGTATCCGGCATCGAGCGTCAGCGGCGTGTCGAGCCAGAAGCGGTGGGGGTTGTTGGGGTCTTGGGTGAAGCGATCCACATAGCGAGGATTATCGGTCATATAGCCGAAGTAGAATTCGCCGTACTCGCTGCCGTTCTCCCAGATATCCATCTCATACGAGCCGAAGGGGTGAGGTATCGGGTCGATGGCCTCCTCTACAGAGTAGGTGTCGATGGTGATGTCGCCGGTGGCGATGTTGAAGCGGAAGTGATAATAAACATTTGCCTGGTCAAGGACGATGGGCTTAGCTACAGCGGGGTCAGAAACGAGGCGGTTGCTGTCGTTGGGGTCAAGACCGAAGCAGATAGGCGTGAAGTCAGTGCGCTGCGGGATAAAGAATATCTTGGTGCCGGCGGCTGCATTGTAGTAGCGAGCATCATAGAGGTATTCGCCCACGTGGTCGATGAGCATCGGCACACCGAAGACGTCGCTATTGAGTTCGGCGGCAGTCTCCACATCGCTGAGCCACATCTTGCTGAAGTCAGGCATATTGCTTACATTAATCTTGGAGAGGCGCTCCACGCTGTTGCCGGCGAGGTCAGTCACCGTCACTGTCATGGCGTAAGTAGCCATAGCTGAAGGCACGGTGAGAGTCTCCTGGAAGGTGTAGGTAGTGGGGTCGGCAAACTCGGTCACCTCTTTGAGGTAAGACAGCTCGTCGATAGCCACCTTGACAGATGCCAGGCCACGGTTGTCGGTAACGGTAAATGTAACGTCGAAAGTGGGATTTTCCTTGATGAGCACTGTCATCTCCTCGGGAGGAGCGATAGTAAACACGGGAGCCACAAAGTCGCCGTCCATTGAGATTGACACTTTCTCGGTAGTAGCCTTATCAGCCACATCGATAACGGTCACCTCCACTACAAAAGCGTCGCCCACCTCATTGGTCTCGGTGGTAAACTGGTAGTCAAGGTCATACTCCTTGAGGGGTTCCTCATAGATACCAATGATATCTATTGTCTTGTCGAGATAGAGCGCCGGACACTTCAGGTTAATGCTCTTGATGCCGTCGGCATCAGCGATTTTGCCTTTGATGTGGAAGGTGCGACCCACCTCTGATTGGATATGCGAGGCTTCGAGGGCTATTGTCGGGGCATTACCATCGACCACGGGCCAATCGCCCTTGTCGTCTTCACATGCCGTCGTCATACCGAGAAGCGCCAGGGCGCATAGTCCGCTGAGAACTGATAATCTTACGTTCATTATCATTGTCGGTAAAAGATTTTGGGGTTAAAAAAATTTTAAAATGGTAAATTATGCTGCAAAAATATAGATAATACGCGCGATAGGCCGCCGTTTTCTCG
>JAEDNZ010000168.1 GCA_016302215.1 Muribaculaceae bacterium | reverse complement strand
GGCGGACAAAGGCGAGGGGAGTTGCAAATAAGTATAAAAAAAAGTAATTTTGCAAAATGGAAGCGGCGGTGCAGCAGCCATTGGTTTCACTCTCAAACCGTGAACATCTGACACAATAATAATTTAATACCTGTTATGGCGGCACCACTAATAGACGAAGCAATATGCGACAGGAAAGACAATACGATAAAACCATCATAATATCCGTAGAATAAATCATATGAAACAGAAATTTTTTGACAAGCCATGGTGGCAGAATATGCTTGGCGCTACAGTAGGTACTATTATTGGTATAATAGTAACGTTCGGAACCACGGCATATCTTGAAGAGAAGCATAAAGATGAGATAGCACGCAAGACAGTAATCATGACCCTTCACAACATAGATGCCTCGATACGAAATGCAGAAGATATGATAGACGAACTATCATTATTGGAGACACTTGCAGATAGGGCGTTGTCGCTAATGCCAAACAGGCTCAGTGAAATGCCGGAAGACTCACTTGAGATGGTATTTTCGGGATTTGCATCGCAAAGCGTTTTTATAGCAGACAGGAGCACCAATGATATATTCTCGCATAGCTTCCAGATATGGGAGTCGTTTGACGATGTCAAGGTCGTTGGCAGAATTGGTAATTGTTTCAGCGAAATTGAGGAGGTTTCAAATATGTTTTATGCCCTGCAAGGTATCAGAATGAAAATAGTAGAAAGGTATTACGAACAGCGACCGCCTGAAGATTACGCATCAAAGGCCGATGTGGTAAAAGCGCTACTTGAAAGGAATGACGTGAAACTATATTATGAGCTACATAAACATCATCAGCATATGATGACTGCATTAGTGAAAGTGGTCACAGCGCTCAATGATTATAACAAGAAGGAGCTGGGTGTGTCGCAGAGTGAGCTTGACGAAATAGGCAAGCTGCTGCCGGAGAATGTAGATTTATAAGATATTGGCTTTCAGCCTGAAGTTAGCGGCGACTCTTGGCGGCGTGGTGGGCGGCTCAGAGCACTCAGAGCACTCGGAGCACTCGGAGGGGCGGGGGAGTTGCAAATAAGTAAAAAAAATAGTAAATTTGCAGTGTCAAAGCGGCGGCGGTGTTGCTTTGCGCTTAAATGTTATATGTAATCATCTGACACATAAAAGGTTAACATTCGTAGTGGCGACAGCGCCAAACATCATAGCACGTCAATTAACACAATAATCACTCACAGCGTGGAAACGAAATACATCTTTGTCACCGGCGGCGTTGTGTCCTCATTGGGAAAGGGCATTATATCATCGTCGCTGGCATGTCTGCTGAAAGCCCGAGGCTATCGCGTGACAATCCAGAAATTTGACCCCTATATCAACATTGACCCGGGCACCCTCAATCCGTATGAGCATGGTGAGTGCTATGTCACTGTTGACGGGCATGAGGCAGACCTTGACTTGGGTCACTATGAGCGTTTTACTAATGTGCCGACTACCCGCGCCAACAATGTGACGACGGGTCGCATCTATCAGAGCGTGATAGACAAAGAGCGTAGAGGCGACTATCTGGGCAAGACGGTGCAGATAGTGCCCCACATCACCGATGAGATAAAGCGCAATGTGAAGTATCTGGGCAACACCGGCAACTTTGACTTTGTGATTACGGAGATTGGCGGCACCGTAGGCGACATAGAGTCGCTGCCGTACTTGGAGAGTGTGCGCCAGCTGCGGTGGGAGCTTGGGAGCAATGCGTTGTGCATACACCTGACGTATGTGCCCTACATCGCGGCAGCCAAAGAGCTGAAGACCAAGCCTACGCAGCACTCGGTGAAGCAGCTTCAGGAGGTAGGTATCCAGCCAGATGTGCTGGTGCTGCGCACAGAGAAGGATATCACGCCGGAGATGCGCAGGAAGATAGCATTGTTCTGCAACGTATCGCCGGAGGCTGTAATCCAATCAATAGATGTAAACTCGATTTATAAAGTGCCCATCAAGATGCACGAGCAGCACCTTGACGAGATAGTGCTGCGCAAGATGTGTGTGCCTATCGAGTGTGAGCCACACATGGACCCGTGGATGGCGTTCCTGTCAAAGATGGACGCAGCGACGGAGACTGTGACGATAGGCCTGGTGGGCAAATATGTGGAGCTACAGGACGCATATAAGTCAATCAACGAGTCTCTGTTTCAAGCAGCCACTTATAATGACCGAAAGCTGCGGCTGGTGTATATCCACTCAGAGCGCCTGACGAGCGCCGATGTGGCTGACAAGTTGGCCGACATGGACGGTGTGATCATAGCCCCGGGCTTTGGCCAGCGCGGCATCGACGGCAAGTTTGTGGCGTTGCGCTATTGCCGCGAGCACGATATACCCACGTTTGGCATCTGCCTGGGTATGCAGTGTATGGTGATAGAATTTGCGCGCAATGTGCTGGGCCTTGAGGGCGCCAACTCCACCGAGATGGACCACGCGACGCTCTACAACGTGATAGACCTGATGGAGGAGCAAAAGAGCATCTCAAATATGGGCGGGACGATGCGACTGGGCGCATATGACTGCCGCCTCATCAGCGGGTCGCGCGTGGCTGAGGCATACGGCAAGACGGAGATTAAGGAGCGTCACCGCCATCGCTTTGAGTTTAACAACGACTACCGCAACCGCTTTGAGGCAGCTGGCATGAAGTGTGTGGGCGAGAACCCCACTACCCACTTGGTGGAGGTGGTGGAGATGCCTGACAAGCGGTGGTTTATCGGCACGCAGTATCACCCCGAATACTCGAGCACCGTGCTGTCGCCCCACCCTCTGTTCATCAGCTTTATCCGCGCCGCCATCGCCTATAAGGCAGACCGCGAGAAATGATGCGGGGCAGCGCAGCGAAATGGCACAACAACGACGACAACAACGACAACAACGAAGAAAAATATCACAATCACACACATCTAAGAAAGAATAATGGACAAAAACACTCTCACGGGCTTTCTGCTGATGGCGGCGGTGCTGTTTGGCTTTATGTACTGCAACCGGCCGTCAGAGACAGCCACGAGCCCGGCTCAGAGCGAGCAATCGGCCAATGGCGGCGGTGACAGCGCCACGGCAACCGTGGCAGACACCATGGCTGCGGGCGACACACGAGCGCTTGCCGAGGCCGTACAGGCCATGGGCGTAGCCACCAACGATGGGTATGCCTTACTTGAAGATAGCAACCTGAGCCTACGCGCCGACAGCAACAGCGTAAGAGGCACTGTCAAGGTAGGCACTACCGCCATCGATGTGACCAAGCTGCTGGCCAACGCCCCTATTGACAGCGTGACTCCCGAGCAGCGCGCACAAGCCGTAGCGGCAGTCAAGAAGGTCATCAACGACAATGGCAAATATCGCAGCTTTGCTCGCCATCTTACCGGCGCCAACAAGCAGGTGGTGCTCGAAAATGAATTAGTGAAAATCACACTTGACACCCGTGGCGGCCGCGTGAGCCAAGCCGAATTGAAGCAATATAACACCGAGCTGACCACGCCGGCATCGACGGTGAAGCTGTTCAGCGACGCCGACGATATGTATAGCTTCACGTTTACCACTGCCGACCAGCGCCTTGACACTCGCGAGTTTAACTTCACGCCAGTGGCCGAGGGCGACAGCGCCGTGGTCATGGGCCTGCGCTTAGGTGACAGCTCAATGTGGGGCATACGCTACACGCTGCACCCTGACAGCTATGTGCTGAGTATGGAGGTAGTGCAGCAGGGCATGGACAAGGTGCTGCCGGCCAGCACATCGTCAATGACATTTAATTGGCATCAGAAATTAGCGCGCAACGAGCGAGGCCGCACCTTTGAGGAGCGCAACTCGGCCATCTATTACAAATATGCCGGTGACAGCCCCGATGACCTGAGCGCCAACGCCGATGATGCCAAAGAGCTTAACGAACGCGTGAAATGGGTTGCGTTCAAGAGCCAATTTTTCTCGTCGATAGTGATAGCTCGCGGCACCTTTGCCGG
>JAEDNZ010000008.1 GCA_016302215.1 Muribaculaceae bacterium | reverse complement strand
AAGCCCGGCGCGGCGGCTGTTGAAAACTTTTTTGACTATGGCAATGCTCTTTGGGAATAAATGCGTAAATTTGCCGAAGATAACAATACACGACATAGGCTTAACAACATCGCAACCATAGACAAAAAAGAGATGGGAAATTTTGTACATCTGCATGTGCACTCGCAATATTCGCTGCTTGACGGCCAGGCTTCTATCCCCTCGCTGGTAGATAAGGCTATAGCCGACGGCATGCCGGGGATGGCGCTGACTGACCATGGCAATATGTATGGCATCAAGGAGCTGTTCAACTATGTGTCTGATAAAAACGGCAAGCTTGCCGAGGGACAGCAGCCTTTCAAGATGATATTGGGGTGTGAGATGTATGTGGCCGAAAATTCGCGCTTTGACCATAGCTCGCCCAAGGACAAAGGGCGCCACCTGATAGTGCTCGCCAAGAATGAGCGCGGTTATCACAATCTCATCAAGCTGGTGTCGCGTGCATGGACCGAGGGATACTATTATCACCCGCGCACCGACAAGGCTGACCTGGCAGCGCACAGCGAGGGCCTGATAGTGGCCTCGGCATGTCTGGGCGGCGAGATACCCAAGCTGCTGATAGCCGGCGATATCGAGGGCGCCGAGAAGGCTGTGGAGTGGTGGAAGTCAGTGTTCGGCGACGACTACTACATAGAGCTGCAGCGCCACAAAGCCACGGTGGCGCGCGCCAACCACGACACCTATCAGCTGCAGCGCAGCATAGAGCCTGAGCTGATAAGGATAGCCCAAAAATATGGCATCAAAATCATTGCCACTAACGATGTGCACTTCACCAACGAGCACGATGCCGAGGCTCATGACCGCCTGATATGCCTCTCTACGGGCAAGTATCTCTCTGATGCCGACCGTATGCTCTACACCAAGCAGGAGTGGTTCAAGACCACCGAAGAGATGTCGCAGCTCTTTGCCGACATACCCGAGGCGGTGACCAACACTATGGAGATACTTGACAAGGTGGAGCCTTACGACATAGACCACGAGCCTATCATGCCCAACTATGCCATACCCGAGGAGTTTGGCACCGAGGCCGAGTATCGCAGCCGCATCACCGAGCAGGAGCTCTTTGATGAGTTCACCCGCGACGAGCACGGCAACGTGGTGCTGTCGCAGGCTGATGCCGAGAAGAAAATCAAGAAGCTCGGCGGATATGACAAGCTGTACAGGATAAAATTCGAGGCCGACTATCTGCGCAAGATTACCTATGATGGCGCCGCTATGCGCTATGGCACGCCTCTGGCCCCGGAAATCAAGGAACGCATAGATTTTGAGCTGCACGTCATGAAGACCATGGGCTTCCCCGGTTACTTCTTGATAGTGCAGGACTTCATACGCGCCGGCCGCGAGCGTCTCGGCGTGAGCATAGGCCCCGGGCGTGGCTCGGCAGCCGGCTCGGTGGTGGCTTATTGCCTGGAGATAACGCAGATTGACCCGCTGAAGTATGACCTGCTCTTTGAGCGTTTTCTCAATCCTGACCGTATCTCCTTGCCTGATATTGACGTCGATTTTGATGATGACGGCCGAGAGGTGGTGCTACACTATGTCACCGAGAAATATGGCGAGAACAATGTGGCGCATATCATCACCTACGGCACCATGGCCACCAAGTCAGCCATCAAAGATGTGGCGCGCGTGGAGAACCTAAACCTGCGCGAGAGCAATCGCCTGGTGGGCCTCGTGCCAAAGCGCATGCCCGTGGTCGATGGCAAGGAGGCCAAGCTCAATCTGAAGAACTGCTATGAGTATCTCGATGACTTCAAGCAAGAGCTCAATAGCCCCGACCCGCTGGTGCGCGAGACCCTGCAATATGCTCGCGAGCTGGAGGGCAACGTGCGCAATACCGGTGTGCACGCCTGCGGCGTGATTATCTGCCGCGATGATGTCACAGACTGGGTGCCCGTGAGCACCGCCACTGACAAGCTGCAGGGCAAGCTGTTAGTGACACAGTATGAGGGCAGCGTCATTGAGCAGACCGGCTTGATAAAGATGGACTTCCTGGGGCTTAAGACACTGTCAATCATCAAGGAGGCAGTGGCCAACATCAAGCATCGGCGCGGCATCGACATAGATATGGAGAAGATACCTATCGACGACGCTGCCACATACAAGCTCTACTGCGAGGGCCGCACCAAGGGCACATTCCAGTTTGAGTCGCCCGGCATGCAGAAGTATCTGCGCGAGTTGCAGCCCACGGTGTTTGAGGACCTCATTGCCATGAATGCCCTCTATCGCCCCGGCCCTATGGATTACATACCCGAGTTTATCAAGCGCAAGCATGGTCGCTCGCCCATCGTGTATGACATCCCCGAGATGGAGAAGTATCTCAAGGATACCTATGGCATCACCGTGTATCAAGAGCAAGTGATGTTGCTGTCGCGCCTGCTGGCGGGCTTCACCCGCGGTGAGAGCGATGCCCTGCGCAAGGCTATGGGTAAGAAGAAAAAGGCCATCGTAGATAAGATGAAGCCGAAATTCATCGAGGGCGGCAAGGCCAACGGCCACGACCCCAAAGTGCTCGAGAAAATATGGGCCGATTGGGAAAAGTTTGCCTCGTATGCCTTCAATAAGAGTCACGCCACATGCTACAGCTGGGTGGCCTTTCAGACGGCATACCTCAAGGCTAACTATCCATCGGAATACATGGCGGCGGTGCTGAGCCGCAACCTTAGCGATATCACCAAGCTCACCGGCTTTATGGATGAGTGCAAGGCTATGGGCATCAAGGTGCTCGGCCCCGATATCAACGAGTCAATGTCAAAATTCAGCGTCAATGCCCACGGCGACATACGTTTCGGCTTGTCGGCCATCAAGGGCATAGGCACCAATGTGGTGGAGGCTATCATCAAGGCGCGCGAGGAGGGCGAGCCTTACAAGGATATCTACGACTTTATGGAGCGAGTGCCCTCGCAGGCCCTCAACAAGCGCGTGATGGAAAACCTGGCTCTCGCCGGCGCTCTCGACTGTTTCGGCATCAAGCGCGAGGATTTGGTGACCGAAGAGACGCTGTCGCTGGAGGCGCTGCTCAAGTATGGCGCGCGCTTCCAGACGATACGCCTTGACCGCATGACGTCGCTCTTCGGCTTTGACGATGAGATCGTCAGCGAGAGCGCCAAGCCGCGCATCATGAGCCAGCCGCCGTGGCCCACGGTGTATAAGCTCAAACGCGAGCGCGAGTTGGTGGGCATGTATCTGTCAGGCCACCCGCTTGACCCATACTATATGGAGATGAACTATGGCATGACCACGCTCAAGGCCATGAGCGAGAGCACCCCCACCGATGGCGCCGAGGTGGCTTTCGGCGGCCTCGTTACTGACACCAAGGAGCGCACCACACAGCGCGGCTCGCTGATGCGCATCGTGAGCATCGAGGATTTCACCGGCTCATCAGAGTTTGCCCTCTTTGACCGCCAGCTCAGAGAGTATGGCCACTATGCCGTGGAGGGCTCAGCCATCTTGGTGCGCGGCCGCTATAGCCTCAGCACCAAGACTAATACGATGCGCCTGAATGTGGAGTCAATCACGCCGCTCGAGGATATCAAGGGCTCGCTCATCAAGGGCATCACCATAGCCGTAGATGCTGACAAGATGTCGGCCATCCTCGCCAAGACCATCTGCGAAAGCGCCGTCAGCGCCGCCGACACGCCGACCGACAATCCGGGATATGTGGATTTCATAATCTATGACCCGAGGTCCAATCGCCGGCTGCACATGAAATCGTCGCTGAAAATCCCCATCACGCGCAGCCTCGTGGAGAACCTCGCCGAGATGGAGCTGGACTTTGTGGTGCGCACATGACAGCGCGGCCGCATCGGGTCAATACGCTAACAATCAACACTAAAATAATAACACAGCTAAACTAAATTACAACATCATGGCATTCACATTTACTGACGAAAACGTACACGACATCATCAATTCGGGCAAGCCGGTGGTAATAGACTTCTGGGCCACATGGTGCGGCCCCTGCGTGGCTATGGGCCCGGTGGTAGATCGCATCGCTGAGGAGTATGGCGACCGCGTGGTCATCGGCAAATACAATATCGACGAGCAGGGCGACCTCGCCTCAGAATACCGCATCATGTCGATACCTACCATCTTGTTTTTCAAAGACGGCAAGAAGACCGCAATCCGTCTTGCCGGCTCTCAGACTGACGACACTCTGCGTGCCAAAGTAGAGGAGCTGCTGGCGCTCTAATCATGAGTGATATCATCAGCAGATACTTTGCGGCCCTGACGCCCGAGCAGCACGAGCAATACCGGGCGCTGGGCTCGCTCTATCCGGAGTGGAACGCCAAAATCAATGTCATATCGCGCAAGGATATCGACAACCTGTATGAGCGCCACGTGCTGCACTCGCTGGCGATAGCGGCGTTCTTAGGCCCCGTAGCTCCCGGCACCACCTTTATGGATATGGGTAGCGGCGGCGGCTTCCCCGGCATACCCCTGGCGATAATGTATCCCGAGTGCTCGTTTCACTTGGTGGATAGAATAGCCAAGAAGCTGCGCGTGGCGCAGGCCGTGGCCGACGCCATAGGGCTGCGCAATGTCACGGTGCAGCATGGCGACATAGGCGAGTGTCACGACCGCTACAACTATGTGGTGAGCCGCGCCGTGATGCCCCTCGACGGGCTGGCGCGCCTGGTGCGCAAAAACGTGGCGCGGCAGTCAATGCCCGCCAACCGATATGCCAACGGGCTCATTGCCCTCAAGGGCGGCGACCTCGAGGAGGAGACCGGCTCTATCACCACGCCGGTGCTGGAGTATCCGATAGGCGAGTTTTTCGCCGAAGAGTTTTTCACGACAAAGAAGGTGGTGTATATGCCCATGTGAGGGCTGCCACACCGCGCGCTATCTCCACTATTATGCTGAGACTAAAGACATTTGAGTTTAACCCCTTTGGCGAGGTCACTGTGGTGCTGTATGATGCCCTCAGCCGCCATGCCATAGTTGTGGATCCGGGTATGCTTTTTGACAGCGAGCGCCGCGCCTTTGACGACTTTATCGCCTCGGAGCACCTGCAGCTGCTCAAGCTGCTCCACACACATCTGCATCTGGACCACTGCTTCGGCTCGGCATATCTGCGCGCCAAGTATGGCGCGCCGGTGTGCGCCTCAGCCGCTGATGCTGAGTTGGGGCTGTCGCTGGGGCAGCAATGCCGGCGGTTCGGCTTGCCGGGGCACTTTGAGCCTTTGGCTATCGACACCGCGCTCACCGACGGCGACACCATCGCCATCGCCGACACGCGGCTGGAGGTGATAGCCGTGCCGGGGCACTCGCCGGGAGGCTTGGCATATTACTGCGCCGACTATGGCTTTGTGATTTCGGGCGACTGCCTCTTCGGCGGCTCGATAGGGCGCACTGACCTGCCCGGCGGCGACTATGCCACCCTCGTGGATAGCATACGGTGCCGCCTGCTGACCTTGCCTGACGAGACACTCGTGGTGGCCGGGCATGGCAATGCCACAAACATAGGGGCGGAGAAGGAGTATAATCCATACCTGCGATAGTAGTATATACCATAAAACACCTACACAATTACATCTATGAAACGACTGATAGCGAGCCTGATGCTCGCCGTGTGCGCCGTGATGATGCCGGCGCCGGTGCAAGGCCAGCGCTTGGCGGTGCTTGCCGATATCCATGTGACTCCCGGCAATGAGGCCGATAAGATGCTGCGCGAGGCGGTGGCCGAAATCAATGCCTCGGCTTATGACCTGGTGGTGGTCAACGGCGACCTAACCAACGAAGGCTCTGATGCCGAGCTTGCTAATGTGAAGAGTATCCTTGACGGCGTGCGACACCCCTTGGCAGTGCTGCCTGGCAACCATGAGGACACCTGGAGCCAGTCGGCCACCAAGACCTTTGTGGATCTGTGGGGCAATGACCGCTTTGTGCGTCAGTTGGGCGACGTGGTGATAGTAGGCATCAACTGCGGCCCTTATATGAAGATGGGCGACGGTCACGTCAAGCAAGAGGACCTGCACTGGCTGCGCCGCACCCTCGATGAGTATTTGTCTGCCGGCACGGCGCGCCGTGTGCTGTCGTTCAATCACTATCCGCTGCAGGACGACCTCGACAACTACAAAGATTACGTCAACCTCCTCGCCGACTATCCCGTGATTGCGCACCTCAACGGGCATTATCACACCTGGCGCGAATATGTGGCCGGCGACATACCGGCGGCAATGACGTGCGCGCTGTATATGAAAGGTGATGGCTACGGATATGCCATCGTGGATATCAGCAGCGATTGGATTAAGATTTACAACAAGCGCCTCGGCTGCGAGGCCGAGCCTATGTATGCGTGGCAGGCACGCCGCGCGCGCCATCAGCGCCTCGCCGCCGACAGCGTGGCCGTCAGCACAGCGCTCCCCGGCGGATATGTGGTGGAGCGTGTGTGGGCCGACTCGGCGTCGGTGTTCACGCGCCTTGCCTTTGACAGCGAGCGTGTGTTCTTCGGCAATTCGCTGGGCCAGGCGCGTGCCGTCAATAAGCGCAGCTCTCAGCTCGAGTGGCAGCACGCCACGGGTGCCTCGCTGTTTGCGCGGCCGGTGGTGCTCAAAGGAGCCAAGCGTGTGGCGGTGCCCTGCAGCGATGCTATCGAGGTGCTCGAGGCCGCCACAGGCCGCCCGGTCAAGCGCTATGCCTCGGCTCAGGGCCCATACGTGGCCGATGGCCTGCTCACCGGTGATGCTTACATTCAAGGCGGCTACAAACGCCTTGAGCGCCGCCACCCCGCCACCGCCAAGCTCGTGTGGAGCTACGACTCGCTCTTCAACTATTGCCAGGCAGCTCCCGTGGTTGACGGCCGCGATGTGATATTCGGCGCCTGGGATACCAACCTGCGCTCGGTGGACCTCAACACCGGCCGGCTCAACTGGGTGTGGAATAATGGCAGCCCCGCCAATCTGCTCGGGCCCGGCAATGTGGTGCCCGTAGTCACGGCCGATAGGGTGTATATCGTGGCTCCCGACAGATATATGACTGCGATAGACCGCCGCACCGGTGCCACACTCTGGCGCGATAACTCGGTGAGGTATCGCGAGTCAATGGGCGGCTCTGCCGATGGCTCGCGCGTGTATGCCAAGACCATGGATGGTGCCTTGGTGGCCATCAATGCCACCTCTGACACTTTCAAGATGCTGTGGAGCGTGGATTTAGGCTTAGGCTATGACCATGCGCCGTGTGTGGTGCTCGAGCATGATGGCGTGGTCTATGCCGGCTCGCGCCGAGGCATCGTCTGCGCCGTAGATGCCCTGAGCCACACTCTGCTGTGGAGCTGCCGCATAGGCTCGTCGGAGGTCAACGGCCTTGACCTTGACCCCTACACCGGCGATGTGTATATGTCGCTGATTGAGGGCACTATCTATCGCATACATCGCTCTGACCGCGACTGAGGTCATAGCTCTTGCCGCGGATAAACTCATAACCCTCGGCGGCCGCTATCAGGCACATACGCGCTATGGCGTCATCGCTGCCGCCGCATAGGGTGGTGACGGCGGCGCCGGCTGTGGCCGTCAGCGCCGCGTTGTCGCTGCCCCGTGCAGGAGCTAAAGCCACGATGTGGGCGGACGTGCCGGCTGCCATAGCATCGCTGACCGCCTCGGAGTCGCATATCAGCATATCTATGCTCTCGCCCCTGCTATGCATATCTGTGGCTATGGCGGCGATGTCTCTGTCGCCATAATAGCGCGCGCCGCTGTCCTGCGCCAGGCGCGTGCCGCGCCTAAGGTCGCTGTCGCTGAACGACACCTTGCAGTCGCCACGCCTGAAGGCGTTTACCACAGCTGCCGTGGTGGCCGCACAGCGGGTGGCTACGACTATGCAGCGGGCGGCTAAGGTCAGTGATATGGCGCCGCTATGGTGCCGTGGTGGTGTGACGCCGCTGCGGCGCGTAGGTGCCAGCTTGCCGCTGCGATATTCTTCCATTTTTCGCTCAAGGTAATTGTCGGCCATGGGTCTTGGAGCTTAAAGAGGTGATTGATAGCTAAATGACGTGCTGAGACCGCCGACGCCGCGGCGCCGCCGGCTCTTAGCGCTCACAAAAGTACTAACTTTGCTCCAATCCGCCAAGCCCTCCGCCCCCAATCACGCCGCATCGACCCTCCAAAGGTAGGGCTTACGATGTGGTATCGACGGCGATGAGGTGGGTGGCGGGGCTGTTTTAAGCGATGTGAAAAGGGGGCTGAAATTGTAAAAAAAACTTTCGAGAGGCTCTGTGATGCCTGTTATGTCAAAAAAAAATCGTAACTTTGCACCTACTAACAATTTGTAAAGAAAATCACAGGAGGCATGGATGTAAAAAAAGTGCTCTATATCTCGCAAGAGATTACCCCGTATCTGCCCGAGACGGCGTTGTCGAGTTTCGGGCGGTTGCTGCCGCAAGGTATCCAAGAAAAAAATGTGGAAGTGCGTACATTTATGCCTCGCTATGGCTGCATCAATGAGCGGCGTAATCAGTTGCACGAGGTGATACGTCTCTCGGGTATGAACATCATCATCGATGACACCGACCATCAGCTCATCATCAAGGTGGCTACGTTGCTGCCCACGCGCATGCAGGTGTATTTCATTGACAACGATGACTATTTTGAGCGTCACAGCTCGGGCGAGCTTGAGACGACCACTTCGCCGGCCGACAATGACGAGCGCTCAATGTTTTTTGTCCATGGCGTGATAGAGACGGTCAAGAAGCTGCGCTGGGAGCCTTCGATAGTGCACTGCACCGGCTGGCTGTCGGCGCTGACGCCCCTCTATCTAAAGCATATCTATGGTGATGACCCCTCATTCCGCGGCACCAAGGTGGTGTATTCGCTCTTTGGCGGCGGTTTTGACGGCACGCTCGACAGCCGCCTCGTGGATAAGCTCAAGCAAGAGGGGCTGACTGACGCTGAGCTGGCCTCGCTGATAGCCGCCGGCTCGCAGATTGATGCCCTCGCCATCAACAAGCTCGCCATTGACCATGCCGATGGCATCATCGCCAGCTCGCCCGATGTGGATCAGCGCCTCATTGACTATGCCGTGGCCTCAGGCAAGCCGTTTATGCCTTATCCCGGCGAAGATGACTATGTCTCGGCTTATCACAAATTCTATACTGATCTGTAATAGATGAAATCATTACTATATACGGCAGGCGTGGCGATGCTGTGTGCAGCGGCAATAGCCTGCGAAGAGACATCGCCCGTGGGCGAGTCTGTGGCTGACGATGCCGTGCGCATCATCGTCGATTCCTCGTTTACCATATCGTGTAAGACCATAGAGACCGGCGCCGTGCAGTCGCGCACCATCAGCGCCCTCTTGGGCGATGTGGAGATTGAGGGCTATGGGTCGCTACGCAGCGATGTGGTGGCTCAGTTTATGACTGCATCGGTCTTAGACACCACCTATGTCAACGAAGACCTCATCGACTCGATAAAGCTGGTGCTGGCGGTGCCCCGCGGCTCGTTTGTGGGCGACTCGCTCGTGCCCATGGGCCTGAGCGTATATCCCCTGACTCGTGACCTGCCTTCGCCTATATACAGCGACTTTGACCCCTCAGGCTACTACGACAAGAATACCCGCCTCGGCGTCAAGACTTACAATGCCTCGCAGCTCGGCCTCAGCGACACCTTAGGCACCTGGGCCACGAAATACATTGATGTGACCCTGCCATCATCAATGGCCAAGGATTTCTACCGCGCGTATAAGAACAACCCATCGCACTTTGCCACTCCCGATGCCTTCATAGGCAACGTGTTCAAGGGCCTCTATATCACCAATTCATACGGCGCCGGGCGCATCACGCGCGTGGCTCAGACGCTGATGCGTATGTACTATCGTCGCGCCTGGCACAATACCGAGACCGACCGAGACACCGTGGCAAGCTATGTGGCCTCGTACTTCGGTGTCACACCCGAGGTGGTGGTCAACAACAACATACATCTCACCATTGACCAAGCTGTGCGCGACCGTGTGAGCCAAGGCCAAGCCGTGGTTCTTGCCCCCGCCGGCCTCGAGGTGGAGCTTACCTTCCCCGGCCGCGAAATCGTCAACTCCTATCGCGAGGCTGTAGGCAAAGACCTCAGCGTCATCAATTCGCTGACATTCACTATCCCCGTGGAGGAAATTGACAATGAGTATGATGTGGCGCCGCCCACATATATGCTGCTGGTGCTGAAGTCTGAGCGCGACAAGTTCTTCGCCTCAAACAGCCTTACTGACAACAAGACCTCGTTTTACGCCACTTACAACGCCACCACGCATAGCTACTCCTTCACTGCCATGCGCGACTACCTGCTCAGCCTCCTCGATAAAGAAGAGATTACTGACGATGATGTCACATTTGTCCTCTGCCCCATCGATGTGCAGAAAGAGACCACCGGCTCGTCAAGTTACTACTATTACTACGGCACCACGTCAACCACCGAGACTGCCATCACGCCCTATGTCTCGACACCCGTTATGGCAAGAATTTTGACCGATAAAGCAAAAATTAAGCTCACTTATAGCGCGCAATCGATAAAAATTTAGTATCTTTGCACGTCAAAAACAATCAGGCCGCAATAGCTCAGTCGGTAGAGCATTTCATTCGTAACGAAAAGGTCGTGGGTTCGAGTCCCACTCGCGGCTCAGTCAAGCAAGGTTTTCAGCTCTTTTAGCTGGAAGCCTTGCTTGCTTTTTACAGCTGCTCCGCTTGCCGTAGCTCCTGATACTTAGTCCAATAGCGAGGCGTCGAAAAATTATACAAAAAAACATCACAAAAAATTTGCATAGTAATAAAAAACTGCGTAACTTTGCATCGCTTTTGGAAATAGCACGGGGTGTAGCTCAGTTGGTTAGAGTACGCGTCTGGGGGGCGTGAGGTCGCTAGTTCGAGTCTAGTCACCCCGACAAAAATCAAAAGCAAAGCGAGAGCTGAAGGATCAAATCCTTCAGCTCTCACTCTTTTTATATCCCCGCACCGCTCTCTCCACGCGTCCACACCCTATGAGTGCTCTAAGACTACCACCCACCATATAGCCCCCCACAATTTGTAGGGACGCGATGCATCGCGTCTGCACCTACTGCGCCATATCGCCGCAGGCCACCGCGCCGCCCTCCGCGCGCTCACGAGGCGCCGCTAACTTCAGGCGACATCAGCCTCACGGCTGATATGCTTGCTCTGCGCACGCATCGCGCCACAGCGTGTACACATGTGGTGTCTTTGTAATCATTTGTTAATCAAATATATAGGAGCTGAGACTGATGGGCAAGGTTTCGTCTTTCAGACTTTATATTGTTACTGATGCCATCCGAGGGCTGCGGCCGTCCCCGGCGGCCTTGCCCCCGGCTATTGCACAGCAGCGCAAGCGCTGCCGTGGTGACGGCTTTCAGCCTGAAGTTAGCATCGGCTCTTGGCTCGCCGTAGTTACGCCTTTCAGGCAACATCAGCCTCACGGCTGGCGATGCGCACCCACCACGTCATATAACCCCCCGCAATTTGTAGGGACGCGATACATCGCGTCTGCACCTACTGCGCCATATCGCCGACACGCCGTCGGCGCCCGCGTCTCCGCTGCCACCGAGTGCCCCTCATAGCTCTAATTGGAGGCCTATTTTGGCTGAGGGGGATTGGCGGCGGCTTCGGCTTGGCGGCGCGCCTCGGCCAGGGCTTTGATGTCAGGGTAGTATCTGAATTTGCCCACGAGGCGCCCGTTGCGGTCAATGTATCCGTAGAGTGTTATCTCTTGGTCGTCGGTCATGCCGTAGCCATCGCTGTCGGCATAATAACGGCCGTCTGGGTTGAGTTGCCACTCTATCGTGGCCACGCCGTTGTTGAAGCCGCGGATATGCGTGGGGTATATCATGGAGAGGCGCTTGGCGGTGGTGATGGCTTTGTCGGGCAGGCCGCTGAGCGAGGACCAGTCGATGTCGTCGGCAGTGGCAAACTTCATGGTGTAGTCCTCGTCCATGAGGAGGTATGCGCGCTGAGTGTTGTGGTTGAGTAGCACGCGCTGCTTCCACCATCCGTGCATCGATTGCAGCACCACGGTCATGCCTTCGCCGAGGTCGATCTTGTCAAAGATGGCGCGGTCATATTGGTCGCTGTTGAGGTTTTGGTATGATATGGCGCTGTCGGCGTCGTCGGCATTGTATATCTGCTCGGCGTGTTGGGACACGCGCCTGAGGCGTATGATGTCATCGATGGCGACGAGGCGTGTGAGGCTGCCTTCGCGCTGTATCTGCATAATCACACTTTCGACTTCGCCGTCGGAGCTGTCAGTGATGCGTGTCAGCAGCGCATATTCGGCGCCTTCAAAGGTGAAGGTGAACGCTACTTTGAACTGCCAATTGTCGCCATTGGCCATCGTGAGTGTGATTGCGTCGGGGTGGGTCATAGCATTGAGTCTTATAAGTGAGTGAGTATATATTAGAGATGGTGAAGGCGGTAATCCTATCAGCCCGGGGCAAATACGGCAATCGGCTGCGCCGGCATATATGATGCGGCGCAGCCGATTGCGATAGTGGGTTGTTATCGGTGAGGGCTATCAGATGCCTCTGCCGTGGCAGTTTTTGTATTTCTTGCCGGAGCCGCAGGGACAGGGGTCGTTGCGCCCCACTTTAGGTCCGGCCTTGATGGGCATGGGGCGTTGGCGCTCGCCTTGGTGCGCTGAGGCTGCGGCTTGCTGAGCCTGCTGCGCTTCGCCGCCGGGCAGGGTGGCTTTAGACTCGCGGTAGTTGTAGCTGCGGCGGGGCATATCGGGCGCTGCCTGCGTGACGTCGGGACGGCGCTGAGGCTGCTGCTCGGCATCGGCGTCAGAGGCCTCGCGCACGGGGATTTGTCCGCGCATCAGCGTTGACATGATCTTGACGTTGAGGTTGTTGAGCATGTTCTGGAAGAGGTGGAACGACTCCACTTTGTATATCACCAGCGGGTCTTTTTGCTCGTAGGAGGCGTTTTGCACGCTCTGGCGCAGCTGGTCGAGCTCGCGCAGGTGCTCCTGCCACAGCTCGTCGATGGTGATGAGCAGTATCGTCTTTTGCCACTCTTTGATGATGTTGCGGCAGCCGCTGTCGTATGCCTCTTGCAGGTCGATGCGCAGGTTGAATACGCGCTTGCCATCGGTGATGGGCACGATAATCTTGCCGCGGTAGTCGCTGGTGGCGATGAGGTTGTCAATCACGGGCTTGGCTACCTCCACGATGCGCTCGCTCTTGCGGTCGAGCGATGCCATGGCAGCGGTGTAGATGCTGTCAATGCGCTGTTGCCGCTCGGCGTTGGTGTATTCCTTCTCGGTGAACGGCGGCTCGATGGCGAGGGTGCGGTAGAGCTCGAGCGAGAGCTCGGCAAAGCCATCGGGGCGGTCATACATATCCACCAGGTTTTCGATGGTGTCGTAGAGCATATTGGCGATGTCGATGCCGATGCGCTCACCCAGCAGGGCGTGGTGGCGGCGTGCATAGATGTATGTGCGCTGCTTGTTCATGACATCGTCATACTCGAGGAGGCGCTTGCGTATGCCGAAGTTGTTTTCCTCGACGCGTTTTTGGGCTTTCTCGATGGCGTTGTTGACCATCTTGTGCTCTATCATCTCGTCTTCTTTGAGGCCGAAGGTGTCAAGCATCTTCATGACGCGGTCAGTGGCGAAGAGGCGCATGAGCTGGTCTTCAAACGATACGAAGAACACTGATGAGCCGGGGTCGCCCTGACGGCCGGAACGGCCGCGCAGCTGGCGATCGACGCGGCGCGACTCGTGGCGCTCGGTGCCTATGATGGCGAGGCCTCCGGCCTCCTTGACTTCGGGTGTGAGCTTGATGTCGGTACCGCGGCCTGCCATGTTGGTGGCGATGGTCACGGTGCCTTTGCGGCCGGCGAGGGCCACGATTTCGGCCTCGCGCTGGTGCAGCTTGGCGTTGAGCACATTGTGGGGTATCTTGCGCATCGTCAGCATCTTGCTGAGGAGCTCGGATATCTCCACCGAGGTGGTGCCCACGAGCACGGGGCGGCCCTTATCCACCAGCGATACTATCTCCTCGATTACAGCCTTGTATTTCTCTTTTTTGGTGCGATATACGCGGTCATTCATGTCGATGCGGGCGATGGGCCTGTTGGTGGGGATGGTCACCACATCGAGCTTGTAGATGTCCCAGAATTCGCCGGCCTCGGTCTCTGCCGTACCCGTCATACCGGCGAGCTTGTGGTACATGCGGAAGTAGTTCTGCAGCGTGATGGTGGCGAAGGTCTGTGTGGCAGCCTCCACTTTGACGTTTTCTTTGGCCTCGATGGCTTGGTGGAGGCCGTCGCTATAGCGGCGCCCCTCCATGATACGTCCGGTCTGCTCATCTACGATTTTGATTTTGTTGTCGTCGATGACATACTCCACGTCCTTCTCAAAGAGGGTGTAGGCCTTGAGCAGCTGTGTCACGGTGTGCACGCGCTCGCTCTTGATGGCGTAGTTGGCCATGAGCTCGTCTTTTTTCTCTTGGCGCGCGGCTTTGTCGGCGATGTGCTCCAGCTCGGAGAGCTGCGAGGCGATGTCTGGCAGCACGAAGAATTGCGGGTCTTCGGTCTTGCCGGTAAGCTCATCTATGCCTTTGTCAGTGAGCTCTACGCTGCGGTTTTTCTCGTCGATGACGAAGTACAGGGGGTCGGTGACCACGGGCATCTCGCGAGCGTTGTCCTGCAGATAGTGAGCCTCGGTCTCGAGCAGCAGGTTTTTCATGCCCTCCTGGCTGAGGAATTTGATGAGGGCGCCATTCTTGGGCAGGCCTTTGTAAGCGCGGAAGAGCAGCAGGGCGCCCTCTTTGCGCTCGTCTTTGTCGTCAGATGCTATCTTGGCCTTGGCGTCGGCGAGGATTTGTGTGACGAGTCGGCGCTGTGCGTTGACCACCTTCTCCACGTTGGATTTGTAGGTGTCAAAGAGCTGGTCTTCGCCTTTGGGCACGGGGCCTGAGATGATAAGAGGTGTGCGGGCATCGTCAATAAGCACCGAATCGACCTCATCGACGATGGCGTAGTAGTGTTTGCGCTGCACCAGGTCCTCGGGCTTGAGGGCCATATTATCGCGCAGGTAGTCAAAGCCAAACTCGTTGTTGGTGCCGTAGGTGATGTCGCAGTTGTAAGCGGCGCGGCGCTGGGGGGTGTTGGGCTCGTGCTTGTCGATGCAATCGACGGTGGAGCCGTGGAACATATACAGCGGACCCATCCACTCGGAGTCGCGCTTGGCGAGGTAGTCGTTGACGGTGACCACGTGCACGCCGCGGCGCGAGAGCGAGCGCAGGAACACGGGCAGCGTGGCCACGAGGGTCTTACCCTCGCCGGTGGCCATCTCGGCGATCTTGCCTTGGTGGAGCACGATGCCGCCGATGAGCTGCACCTCGTAGTGCACCATATCCCAGGTGATTTCGTTGCCACCGGCAATCCAGTGGTTGCGCCAGATGGCTTTGTCGCCATCGATGCTCACGAAGTCTTTGCCGGCGGCGGCGAGGTCGCGGTCGAGCTGTGTGGCGGTGACCTCTACGGTCTCGTTATGGGCAAAGCGTGCTGCCGTCTCGCGCACGGTGGCGAAAACTTCGGGCAGGTGCTCATCGAGCTTCTTCTCGAGGGTGTCGAGGATGTCTTTCTCGAGCTTGTCTATTTCGTCCCACAGGGGCTGACGCTCGTCAAAGGGTATCTGCTCTACCTTGGCTTTTATTTCGTTGATGCGGTCTTGAGCCGGCTTGACAGAGGCGTCGATGTCGGCTCTTACGGCGTCGATGCGGGCGCGGAGCTCATCGTTGCTGAGCTTTTGCATCTCCGGCTCTTTGGCCTTGATAAGCTCTACTATGGGCATAATGGCTTTAAGGTCGCGCTGCGACTTATTGCCGAATAGCTTGCTTACAAAATTGATAAGTGACATTTATATAAGTGTGTATGTGATGTTGTTATTACAGAGTGAATATATAGCCCTACGATGGGCGGCGTGATGGGGTTGAGGTCTCATCGCGAGCGCTATCGGCGCAGGCTGATGGCCCGGGTGTAGGCCGCATTCGGGGCTCTGATGCGCAGGATACCGGCTATCGTGCGTGCCAGGGCGCGCGCATCTACAGCCTCGGTGATGACACATGGAGTGATGCCCGGCGCTATGATGAATGCCGGCGCTGTGGTGGCGGCGGCGCGCTCCACCATCCGCACGCGGGCGGCATCGCCGGGCGTGTTGTAGTCGTCAATGGTCTCCCAGCCGGGCAGCACTTCGATGAGCACATCGCCGGCGGTGGCTACGGTGGTGTTGCGGCGCAATTCGGCGCCATATTCGCCGGCGGTGCCGGTGAGTATCTCTTCAGAGGTGTATGCTGACTTGATGCCTGACATGCGCTTGAGAAAGTCGGCGGCCTCGCCGCGCATATCGCTGATGTCGATGTTGCGGTCTTTTGCCAGGCGGGTGTTGAGATAGAAATAGTGGTCATAATACCCCTTGACCCAGTCGCCATTGCCATACACGGCGATGAGATACATATTGAGCAGCGACACGGCTTTGCGCGATGAGAATTCGCCGTAAGGGATATTGAATTTGTCATCGTCTTTGCGCTGCCGGCGCTGCGGCGGGGTGCCTACCACAAAGGCTATCGCAGCATCGCGGCCGCCACCGGCTTTGTCAGCTGCTTGCAGCAGCCGAGCTATGTCGCGGTCGAGGCGCAAATAGGCGTCAATGAGCTCAAAGCGGTTGTCGGTGGTGCGAGAGTAGGGGTAGGGCGTGAGGTCGTATGCCACCGATAGCATATCTATGCCATCGTGGGCGCCCATCGTGGACATCACGTCGCAGGCCATATCGGTGACCTCGCTGTTGCAGAGGGCTGAGGCCTTAAATACGTCATACCTGTTGGCCAAAGCGCGGCCGAAGGTGTGGCGGAAGGGGTAGTGTGTCAGATGGTCAGGCAATCCGGGATAATGGGCGGGCGTGGTCAGCGGTTGCCAGCTCATGGTGTCGAGGCGCGCTGACAGCGGCTTGGTGCGGTTGCGCAGCTGCAGTGCCTGAGGTATGTCTTTGTAGTATGTGGTGGAGGCCCAGTTGCCCGAGGCGCCGTTGATCCACAGGGCGGCGTTGGCGGCATGCCCGGCCAAGACGATGGCTTGCTGGGCATCGGCGGCGATGCCATAGGCGGCGGTGATGCCGTCGCCGGCGATGCGCACCTCATCGGCGATGGTGCTTACGTTGATGGCTTGGGGCGAGAATGTCTCGTTGGTGTAGTTGCCTATGTATCGCTCATCGCTGAGGGTGAAGACGGTGCGTCGCCCCTCGCTGTCATATTTCATGGCCGCCGCTATGCCGTTGGCTCTGGGCGAGCTGCCTGTGACGGCCATGGTTGTGGCAGCCACGGCGTCGAGCGAGGTGCCGTAGTCTGCACCGGTGATTACCACGCCATCGCTCATCAGGCGCTTGAAGCCTCCGGTGCCAAAGTGCTCGCGCAGCACCTCAAGCTGCTGCATGTCAAGCTCCTTGACGAAGATGCCCACCACCAGGCGCGGCGTGGCTGCAGGGGCTGCAGCGGCCGTCATGGTGACCACTGTGGCTATGGCTGCCACGCTGTTGCGCAGGCGTTTATGGCTTATGAGCTTTGACATGGCGGGGTGTATAAATGTAGATATAGCGTGCGGCGAGCACCGCATCGGCTGCTATCAGCGGCCAGAAGGCGGCGTTGGCTGATTGAGGCAGCCATGCCCATACACACGATAATATCAAAATCACTGCAAAGTTAATAATTTGGTACCACATTACCACACGTTGGCACTTTTTTATCCAAATAAAAATGGGTGGAATGAGGCATAAGGGGTTGAGCCAGACTATCAGGTAGTTGGGCGTGGTGGCGTAATGTGAGGAGATAAATACCAAAAATGCGATGAGGCAGCCGGTGAGGCCCAGCAGGGTGTAAAATATGGTGTCGAGCCATCGGCTGGCGCACCCGCGGCGCACATCGCGCCAGCCCACGCCTACGGCCAATGCCAGTACCACGCATGCCACCGCCATCGGCGTCAGCGGCAGCGGTGTAGGCGCTTTGATGCGCGCCGTGGCCGGCTCGTCAATGAGCACCATGCTCTCTGACACTAACGGCTTGCCGCCAACGGTGGCCTGCAGCAGCAGCGTGTCGAGCTTGATAGGCGCGAAGCACATCTCGCGCGAGGTGATAGTGTAGTCAATGCAGGGGCCCAGCGCCAGGTCTATGCCAAACTGATACCACGGATAGTTGGCGTGGCAGCGGCGCATTTGGTCGCGGAAGCTGCGAGCCTCGCCCCGGGGCTTGTCGGCGAGGATGATAGTGTCGCCGATGGCCTTCTCCACCAGCCGCAGCGGCCGTGTGGCGCAGTTGTCCTTGACATAGTTGTATCTATAGGTGGCATTCTCCGGCAGCAGGTTCTCGCTGACCAGGGCTATAAGGCGCTGAGTCTGCTCCGGCGTGAGGCTGAGCCGGTGGCCCGTCATGCGCCGCTGCTCGTTGCGATATTGCCATAGTATAGCCTCCCAAGGGTATGCCGCCGCCATATAGTCGGTCTCGCCTTTGACAAAGCGATACACAAAGCCCGGAGCATTAAAGTCAAAGACGCCCCAGTTCACACCTATGTCGTATCCCGGGGCGGTGATGCGCAGCACGGTGTGCCCCTCTAACTCGTAAATCTCATCGCCGGGATATATGTTGACCAGCATCACCGTGGTGTCAGACGGCACCGATGCGGCGGCGCGAGCGCTCAGCGGCGCCACCACTATGGCGGCGATGGCGGCAAAGCTGATGGCGAGCAGGCGGCGTGTCAGAGCTGTCATTTGATGTCGATATATTTGTGAGACTGCAGTGAGAGGCGCCAGCGCGGGTGAGTGAGGCAGTAATCCACCGTCTCCCTTACGTTGATGCCGGAGCATGGCTGCAAGAACAGCCTCGGCGTCGGCAGCAAGGCGGCTATCTGCTCCACGTCCTGCCCCTGATACACCACCTTCAGCTCATCGATGCGGTCAATGCCCCAAGGCCCTTCCTTTGGCGAGCAAGTGACCCAATCGACCTCCACCGGCACGGGCAGCGTGCCGTTAGTCTCTATTTGCACATACCAGCCGCCGGCCTTGATGGCTCTGAGCAAGTCGCTGTCGAGCTGCAAGGTAGGCTCTCCGCCGGTGACTACCAGATGCCTTGCCGGGAACGCCTCGATGTGGCGCACTATCTCGGCGGCTGTCATCGGGCGGCCGCTGTCGTGGCGCGTGTCGCAGAAGGAGCATGCCCTGTTACAGCCGGCAAAGCGCAGAAACACTGCCGGCGTGCCTGTGTAGTAGCCTTCGCCTTGCAGCGAATAAAAGATTTCGTTTACCTTATATGTGTGCTCTGTTGCTGTGGTCATATTTCATATGAGGCTACGTTGCCCTCGCTCTCTTGCACATCTACGCGGTAGCAGTGAGGTATGTGCTCGCATATCCAGCGCGCCAGATTTTCGGCCGTAGGATTAAACGGCACCACCTCGTTGAGCACCGTGTGGTCCAGCTTGTCAGTCACCACATTCTTGATGTGAGTGAAGTCAGTGACCATGCCATTAGCGTCAAGCTCCTCAGCGCGGCAATGCACCGTGATAATCCAGTTGTGGCCATGCAGGCGAGTGCACTTGCTCTCGTAGTCAAGCGTCAGGCGGTGAGCCGCTGATATTTCTATTCTTTTGGTGATATAATACATTGCTATCAGTTACAGAGTGCAAAGTTAATCAAAATCGGCGAAATAGCGGCAATATTCCCCTCATTATTATATAGAGCCCATGGCCAATGGGCGTAAGACTTTATAAAACCATTAACAACACTGTGCGGCTATAATCGGTCATAGTCAGCTTTTTTATAAAAAAATAGCTCGTACATTTGCAGTAAATGTTGGAAAAACGGACAAAAGGCATGTTTTAAAGCATCGATAAACGGACAATTTTCGCTCTCGTTAAGAAAATTTTTGTCCTTGTCATAGGATTTCTCAACACCTTTCAGTAACTATGCATTTTGGCGGCAAGGGGCTTTTGGGTATGACTTTCGCAAAGTTTTTCCGGAAAGTGGGGCTGATTAGGTCTAATTAGGCGATTAGGGGGGCAAGGAGGCGAGTAATTCAAAAACTTTTTGTACCTTTGCAGAGCAAAAACAATCGAACATTTTATATCAGGTATGATAAATCGCATTCTAATAAGAAT
>JAEDNZ010000007.1 GCA_016302215.1 Muribaculaceae bacterium | reverse complement strand
ACCGGAACCCGAGCCTGAGCCCGGCACAGACCCAGAGCCCACCCCCGATGGAGCCTATATAGCTTACTTTGACGACTCCACCTGGAGCGCCGTATTCACCTACGTATGGGATAAAGGTAATGCCGACAAGCCATACGCCGGCAATTGGCCCGGCAGCAGCGCCACCAAAGTATCTATCAACGCTCGCTCAATGTGGCAACTCAGCTTCACCACCGATGACACCCTCGTCAAGCCCATGATTATCTGGAACAATGGCAGCGGCGGCACCGGCAACCAGACCGACGACTTCGAATTTGTAAACCACGGCGTTTACACCATGAACGGCTTCAGCGGCGAAACCATCGCCGACGAGTCGTCTGTCGCTGACATCGCTGTTGACAGCTCTCACACCGCCACATATTACAACCTCATGGGCTGCCCCGTGGCTAATCCCTCTCACGGCATCTTTATCCGCCACAATGCCGACGGCTCCACCTCTAAGGTGCGCCTATAAGGCTCTCGCAACTACCTGTTTACACAACTTATCTCCCTTACGGCTCCGTGCAGCATCAGCTCACGGAGCTTTTGCTTTTATCGCACCTCATTTTGCCTCAAAATACCAAATTTATGTATTCAAATATTAAATATACTTTAAATTCGAAATTCTTCGATTTTGTATTTGTGAGGAGTGAAAACTATTGGTAACTTTGTAGTGAGGCTTATTACGCCTCGCTACTATTATACCCAAACTAACCCACATTAGCTCTACCTCAACGTATCACACCATGAGACATATCACATTAGCCGTCATTGCAGCCGCCCTGAGCCTGTCGTCATTCACGGCAGTCGCTGCTAATGAAGATATTGTGGCCCAAGTACTCACCTCCTACAAGCCCGGAGTCACCGGCATAGGTCCGTTCACCGTCGAAAAAGTATCAGTCAACGACAAGGCGCGCACCATCAGCGTCAAGGCCTGCGACAACGTATGCTACCTGCCTCTCACCGAGGTATCGCTCACCGCATTAAAGGCCGACATCGCCAAAGCGCTGGGATATGACGGCGCCAAATACAAGGTCACCATCACAGCCGCCGGCAAAAGCCTCGACGACCTGGCGCTATTTGCTCCGAAGAAGAACGTAGGCCCCACCGAGCGCCTGCCCTTCATCACTAAAGTGGGAGCGCCGCAAGCGCCCAAAGGCCTCGATGGCGCCAACATAGCCCTATGGCAAAGCCACGGCTGGTATTTCGAGCCTAAGCTCAACAGATGGGAGTGGCAACGTGCGCGCATCTTCCAAACCGTAGAAGACCTCTACACCCAGAGCTATGTGATGCCCTTCCTGATGCCTATGCTCGAGAACGCCGGTGCTTACGTCATGAGCCCTCGCGAACGCGACACTAACCGCACCGAGATTATTATCGACAACGATGGCGCCTGCGCCCACAACGGATACGCCGAAGAAGCCAACGGCCACACTCACTGGATGCAGGCTCCGCTGCCCGGCTTTGCTTACACCACACCCGAGCTCCACAATGGCGACAACCCCTTCAGAGCCGGTACCGCTCGTATGGCCAACACCTCTAAAAGCATAATATCCACCGCCACATGGAGCGCCAATGTGCCGCAGGACGGCAACTACGCCGTATATGTCAGCTATGTGACGCTCCCCAACAGCACCACCGCGGCTCACTACCGCGTCAACGCCGCCGATGGCCCACATGACTTTATCATCAACCAAACCATGGGTGGCGGCACATGGATATATCTCGGCCACTTCCCGCTCAACGCCGGAGAGCAGACCATCGTAGAGCTCACCAACGAAGGCAAAGGCGCCGCACACGTCGTTACCGCCGATGCCGTAAAGATAGGCGGTGGTATGGGCAATGTGGCTCGCATCGTCAAAGAGCCGCTCGACGACATCGACTACAAGTATGTGCGCAGCAACTATCCCCGATTTGTAGAGGGCGCGCGCTACTTCCTGCAATGGGCCGGCGCGCCCGACTCGGTATATACCGAGAGCGGCAACGTCAACGACTACAACGACGACTACCGCAGCCGCGGCCTGTGGGTCAACTGGCTGGCCGGTGGCTCGTCAATGCTCCCCGACCGCAAAGGCCTCAACATACCGGTGGACCTGAGCTTCGCGTTCCACTCTGACGCCGGCACCACCCTCAACGACTCCATCATAGGCACCCTCGGCATCTACAGCACCAAAGGCAACACCCTGGGCAACGGCTCGTCGCGCCTCGCCTCGCGCGACCTCACCGACCTGGTGCTCACCAACATTGTGGGCGATGTGCGCGCTCAATACGAGCCTCGCTGGACGCGCCGTGGCATGTGGGACCAGAGCTACTACGAGGCTCGCGTCCCCGAAGTACCCGCCATGCTCCTCGAGCTGCTGTCGCACCAAAACTTCGCCGACATGAAATACGGACTGGACCCCACATTCCGCTTCACCGTGTCGCGCGCCATCTACAAAGGCATGCTCCAATTCATTGCTCACCGCGACGGCCGCGAATATGTGGTGCAGCCGCTACCGGTACATGCTTTTGCCATCTCCAAGCAGCCGCAAGGCTATCGTCTGAGCTGGAGCGCCACCACTGACAGCCTCGAAGCATCAGCCGCGCCCACATACTACATCGTGGAGGAGCGCATCGGCCGCGGTCAATTCCGCCGCATCGCCAACGTCACCACCCCTGAGTATGACGTCGCCGTCACTGACACTGACATACACTCTTTCCGCATCATCGCGGCCAACGATGGCGGCGTGAGCTTCCCCTCCGAAGTGCTCGCGCTATGCCACCGCCCCGACGACAATGCCCCCGTGGTCATTGTCAATGGCTTCACGCGCATCAGCGCCCCCGATTGGTGGGAGCAAGACACCATCATCGGCGGCTTCTATGACGAGAAAGACCACGGCGTGCCCTACATCAGCGACATATCATACATAGGCAGCCAATTTGAATACCGCCGCAACATACCATGGATGGACGATGATGCCGCCGGTTTCGGAGCCTCGCGCGCCAACTATGAGGATAAGGTCATCGCCGGCAACACCTTTGACTATGTCATCACCCACGGCGAGGCCATCGCCGCCGCCGGCCACGGCTTCATCTCAGCCTCGGCAGAGAGCTTTGCCAACGGCTCATGGGCTGCCGTGCCTGACAATAAGATATACACCACGCTTGACCTCATTCTCGGCAAGCAGAAAGAGATACGCCGCGGCCGCGGCGCCTACGGCTCTTACTACAAAGCCTTCCCCGCCGATTTGCAGCAGCAGCTGCGCGCCTACACCTCGGCCGGAGGCAATGTGCTCGTCACCGGCGCTTTCATCGCTACGGATATATGGGACAACCCCGTATCCTCGCCCGAAGTGGCTGAGGCCGACAAGAAATTTGCCACCGAAGTGCTCGGATACCATTGGCGCGTAGGGCAAGCATCTGTCACCGGACAGGCCTATCAGGTGGCCTCGCGCTATCGCGACTTCAGCGACGATGGCTCATACGACTTCAGCAACACGCTCAATGACCAATGCTACGCCGTAGAATCGCCTGACTCATTCTATCCCGCCGACCCCAAGCGAGCAGCCACCTTTATGCGCTACACCGAGAACAACCTCATAGCCGGCATCCTCTATAATGCCGGAGGCTACCGCACCGTGGCCATAGGCTTCCCGTTTGAGACCATCGCCTGCGAGCAGCAGCGCTGCGCCCTGATGGCTCAGGTGCTCAAATTCTTCAACAACAAGTAAATATATTATCTCACACCTATCTATACACGACTTCCTTATGAAACCCACCATTCATTGCTTCGTGCCCTTTGCCGATGAGGCACAAGTCAAAGCCACCATCGAGGCTCTCAAACAAAGCGACCTCGTCACCAAAATCACCCTCCTCGCCACCGAAGCCACAGAGGCACCGGTGCTGGGCTGCGATGTCATCGTCACCGAAGGCCTCAACGCCTCGTCAACGATGAAGAAAATCGCCGAAGCCGCCACTGCCGACTACATACTGCTCTACACCAAATACAACAAGCTCGTGCCCGGATACTTCGCTCTGGAGCGCTTTGCGCGCCTCGCCGAGGACTCGCAGGCCGGCATGCTCTACAGCGACAGTTACACCGTCATTGACGGCAAGAAGAGCAATGCACCGGTCATTGACTACCAATTCGGGTCGCTCCGCGATGACTTCAACTTCGGCTCCGTGCTCTTCTTCAACGCCGTAGCCTTCAAGAAAGCCGCCGCCGGCATCGACAAGAGCTACAAGGCCGCCGGCCTTTACGACCTGCGCCTGCGCTTGAGCCGCATCGCTGCGATAGTCCACATCAACGAGTATCTCTACACCGATGTGACGCTTGACAATCGTCGCTCCGGCGAAAAAATATTTGACTACGTTGACCCCAAAAACCGCGGCGTACAGCTCGAGATGGAAGAGGCGTGCACCGCTCACCTGCGCGAGATAGGCGGATACCTCGAGCCGGTATTCACCGCCATCGACTTCAACCGCGGCGAGTTTGAATACGAAGCATCAGTGATAATCCCCGTGCGCAATCGCGTGCGCACCATCCGCGATGCCATACGCAGCGTCCTCTCTCAAAAAGCTGACTTCGCTTTCAACCTCATCATCATCGACAACCACTCTACCGACGGCACCACCGAGGCCATCGATGAGTTTGCCGCCGACCCCCGACTCATCCACATCATACCCGAGCGCGATGACCTCGGCATCGGCGGATGCTGGAATATGGGCGTCGAGCACCCCAAATGCGGCAAATTTGCCGTGCAGCTCGACTCTGACGACGTGTATACCGGCGAAGACACCCTCGCCAAGGTGGTCAGCGCCTTCTACGAGCAAAACTGCTCTATGGTAGTAGGCACATATATGCTCTCTGACCTCGACCTCAATATGCTGCCCCCGGGCGTCATTGACCACAAAGAGTGGACTCCCGACAACGGCCGCAACAATGCCCTGCGCATCAACGGCCTCGGCGCTCCGCGCGCTTTCTACACACCCATGCTGCGCGAAATTCACGTGCCCAACACCTCCTATGGCGAAGACTACGCCCTGGGCTTGGCTTTCTCACGCCAATATCAGATAGGCCGCATATATGATGTGCTGTACTACTGCCGCCGCTGGGAGGACAACTCCGACGCTGCCCTCGATGTGGTAAAGATGAACAACAACAACCTCTACAAAGACCGCATCCGCACCTGGGAGCTGCAAGCACGCATAGCCCTTAACAAAGCCAAATAACCACAAATCACCTAATCAGCAGTAATCACCATCACTTTGCTAAAAAGATGTCGGTCACATCATCTCAAATCAATAAATTACTTGCCGAGCAAATTGACGAGTGGCCTCAGGCCGCCGGCAATTATGCCGCGCTCGCCAATGTCAAGGTAAAATCATTCGGTGTGGGGCCGCTCACACTGAAGGTGCAGTTTAACCCGGCTCGCATCGTGTCATCGGCCGCCAAAGTCGATGCCAAATCGCTCGCCGAGCGCAAATGCTTTCTCTGCCACGACAATCGTCCGGCAGTGCAGCGCGGCATCGATTGGGGCGAGAGATACACCATCTTGATTAACCCCTTCCCCATCTTCCCGCGCCACCTCACCATCCCTGACAAGAGCCACACCTTGCAGCTCATCAAGGGCCGCATTGCCGATATGCTCACCCTCGCCGGCGAGCTTGACGAATACACAATATTCTACAACGGGCCGCGATGCGGCGCCTCGGCTCCTGACCACATGCATTTTCAGGCCGGCAACAGCGATTTTCTCACCATCGCGCCGGCACTCGAGAGCTGCGAGATGCAGGAAGTGGCCGCCGAGGGTGAGGCGCGCTTGTATCTGGCGGCAGGTATGCCTATGGGCGTCTTTGTCATCGATGCCGACACTCCCGAGCGCGGGCAGATGCTCTTTGACCGCCTCTACGCCGCCATGCCCATACCCGAGGGCGAGGCCGAGCCGATGATGAACCTGCTGGCCTACTCCACTCCCATTGGCGTGCGCCTGGCGGTGATACCTCGCAAGCGCCATCGCCCCTCGTTCTACGGCACCGAAGGTCCCGGCACCATGCTGATATCACCGGCATCGGTGGATATGGGAGGCGTGTTCATCACTCCCCTTGAGAAGGACTTTGACAGCCTCGACATCAACATCGCCACAAAGATATTTGATGAGCTGTGCCTCTCGCCCGATGAGATGGCAACCATCGCCGCCGCCGTGAAATAAGTCTAATATACCATTACACATGTTATATATGGAACAACCCAAGGTCACCGTAGGCATCATGAGCGCCACATCTATCAAGGTGAGGCTGCTTGACACATATCGCAGCGCCGATGGCGCCGCCGTGCCCCCACAGACGCTGCTGTTTAGCATCACCGACGATAAGTGCATCGCCTGGCAAGACGGCACTCACGATGAGGTAATGCTCACGCCCGCCACCTCTGATGCCACCTTTGAGATATTTGATGTGACCATAGGAGTCAACTTCCACTGGGAGCGCCGCGAGAACCAGCGCTTCAGCGGTGCTCTGCGTGTCATCGTCGAGGGCGACAAGCTCACCATCATCAATATCTTGCCCGTCGAAGACTATCTGCTGAGCGTGATTTCGTCAGAGATGAGCGCCACGGCCTCGCCGGAGCTGCTCAAGGCGCACGCCGTGATTTCGCGCTCGTGGCTGTTAGCGCAGATACGCAAAAACAAAAAGATAGCGCTCTCGGGCGAGGCTTACTCGGCAATGACCGTCAACGACGACGAGATAGTGCGCTGGTATGACCGCGAAGACCATATCAACTTTGATGTGTGTGCCGACGACCACTGCCAACGCTACCAGGGCGTCACGCGCCAAAGCACACCCACCGTGGCCGAGGCCATACGCGCCACCTTTGGCGAGGTGCTTATCGACCACGATGGCGAGCTGTGTGATGCTCGCTTCTCGAAATGCTGCGGCGGCGTATATGAGGAGTTTGAAAACTGCTGGGAGCCTCGCCACTACCACTACCTGGAAGCACGCCGCGACGCTCCGGCTGAGACTGACTTTCCCGACCTCAGCATCGAAGACAATGCGCGCCGGTGGATTATGCAGCGTCCCGAAGCATTCTGCAACACTAACGATGCCGCTATCCTCAGCCAGGTGCTCAACAACTACGACCAAGAGACCACTGACTTCTATCGCTGGAGCGTGACCTACGGCCGCGAGGAGCTCGCGCGCCTCGTCAAAGAGCGCACCGGCATAGACTTCGGCTACATCAAAGACCTGCAGCCCATAGAACGCGGCACCTCGGGGCGCCTGGTCAAGCTGCGCATCATAGGCACTCGTCGCAGCATGACCATAGGCAAGGAGCTGGAGATACGTCGCAGCCTCTCGCCCAGCCACCTTTACAGCTCGGCCTTCATTGTTGAGCGCCAAGGCGTTGATGCTGATGGCGTGCCCGAGCACATCACGCTCCACGGAGCCGGCTGGGGCCATGGCGTGGGCCTCTGCCAGATTGGCGCTGCAGTCATGGGCGCCAAAGGCTATGACTACAAAGCTATCTTGAGACACTATTTCATCGGCGCCGACCTACGCCGTTTATATTGATACCACGAAAAATAACTTATCCAAACACCGCAACTACGATGCAACCCTCCTACTACACAATTATGCAACCCTCGGGCAACACAAAATCGCCCTGGTGGTGGGTGCCCACGCTATACTTCGCCGAAGGCGTGCCCTATTTCATCGTCAACAACATCTCCGTGATGATGTTCACCAAGATGGGAGTCCCCAACGGCGACATGTCATTCTTCACCACGCTGCTTTATTTCCCCTGGTTTCTCAAAGGCCTCTGGGGACCTGTCGTTGACGTGGTCAAGACCAAGCGTTGGTGGATAGTGGCCATGCAAGTGGCGCTGACGGCGCTGATGATATTGCTCACCATCACCCTGCCCAAGCCCGATGCAGCGACGATTGCCACAGGCCACACCCCTATAAGCACCTTCACCCTCACGCTCATCCTTTTTATCATAGCAGCATTTGCATCTGCCACTCACGATATCGCGGCCGACGGCTACTATATGCTGGCACACAGCCCCGGCAGCCAAGCTGCGTTCATCGGTGTGCGTAGCACCTTCTACCGCATAGCCTCGGTCTTCGGTCAGGGTGTGCTCGTGTATATCGCCGGCGTGCTTGAGACTTCGACCAAGGACATACCGCTGGCATGGCAAATCACCTTAGGCGTGAGCGCCGCGGTGATGTGTCTGATTACGCTATACCACATCTACGTGCTGCCACGCTCCGCCGACGATCTGCCGCGCTGCAATGCCGACGGCTCATCATCGTCAGGCCTGCGTGAGCTCGCCGCCTCATTTGTCTCCTTTGTCAAGAAGCCGGGGTTCTGGCTCGCCGTGGCCTTTATGCTGCTGTATCGCCTGCCCGAAGGCTTCCTCATCAAGCTGTGCCAGCCATTCCTGGTGCATAGCGTGGATAAGGGCGGCCTGGGCCTGAGCACCGACATGGTAGGCCTGGTCTATGGCACCTTCGGCGTCATCGCGCTGCTGGGCGGCGGCATCCTCGGCGGTGTCTTTGCCTCGCGCGTAGGCCTCAAGAAAGCACTGTGGTGGATGGCGGCGTGCATGACACTGCCATGCCTCACGTTTGTGTACCTGGCATGGTTCCAGCCCGCCAATATCCTCGTCATCAGCACGGCAGTGTGCATTGAGCAATTTGGCTACGGCTTTGGCTTCACAGCATATATGCTCTATATGATGTATTACTCTGAGGGCGAGTTCAAGACCTCACACTACGCCATCTGCACGGCGTTTATGGCGCTGAGCATGATGCTGCCCGGATTTGTGGCCGGATACATACAGGAAGCTATCGGATATGTCAACTTCTTCTGGATGGTGATGGCCTGCTGCATTGCCACACTGGTGGTGACATTCCTTATAGATAAAAAAATTGACCCCAACTACGGACGTAAATAGACAGATATGCGACACACCCTCACAGCAATCATGGCTCTATGCCTCGCCATCGGCGCCGCATCAGCCCAGACAGTAAAGCCAGGCATCGAAGTGCTGCGCGACCGCGCCTTTGATGGCCTCAAAGGCAAACGCGTGGGCCTCATCACCAACCCCACCGGCGTTGACAACAATCTCAAATCCACCATCGACATCCTCCACGAGGCTGAAGGCGTAGAGCTCAAAGCCCTATATGGGCCGGAGCATGGTGTCAGAGGCGATGTGCACGCCGGCGACCATGTTGCAAACTACACCGACCCCGCCACCGGCGTCACCGTGTATTCAATCTACGGCAAATACCGCAAGCCCACACCCGAGATGCTCAGCGATATTGACGTGCTGGTATATGACATCCAGGACAACGGCTGCCGCTCGTTCACCTTCATATCCACCATGGGGTTGGCTATGGAGGCCTGCGCCGAGCTTGACAAAGAGTTTATGGTTCTTGACCGCCCCAACCCCATCGGCGGCAACAAGATAGAGGGCTGCATCGTCGAAGACTCATGCTTCTCGTTTGTGAGCCAATTTCCCATACCCTATCTCTATGGGCAGACCCCCGGCGAGCTGGCGATATACCTCAACGAGGAGGGTCTCCTCGCCGGCGGCAAGAAAGTGCGGCTCACCGTAGTGCCTATGGAGGGCTGGCGGCGCGATATGGACTTCCGAGCCACGGGCATGCCGTGGGTGCTGCCCTCGCCACACATCCCCACCCCCGAGAGCGCCATCTACTACCCCATGTCGGGCATTATGGGCGAGCTTAACTTTATGTCAATAGGCGTGGGCTACACCGAGCCTTTCAAGCTCTTCTGCGCCTCATGGATTAACGCCGAAGCCTTTGCCGCGCGCCTCAACGCGCTTCAGCTCCCCGGCCTGCTCTTCCGGCCCATCCACATCAAGCCCTTCTATGCCTTTGGCAAGGGCGAAGACCTGCAAGGCGTGGAGTTTCACGTCACCGATGTAGAGGCGGCACCCCTGTCGCTCACACAATTCTATGTGATGCAAGTGCTGGCTGAGATGTATCCTGACCACCTCACCTTTGAGCACGCTGACCGCACTCGCTTCAGCATGTTTGACAAGGTATGCGGCTCAAAAGAGATACGCCGGCGCATGGCCGCGAGCTACAAGGTATCTGATATAGCCAACTACTGGAACAAAGATGTCGCCGCTTACCGCGCAGCATCGTCAAAATACTACATCTACAAATAAGCAGCAGCAATGACCCACCTTAGCAGCCTACACCGCGAATTTGTCAAACGCATCAGCTCGTTTGTTGACAAAAGTCGCATCTACACCGACGAGTTGCGACGCCTCACTTGGGGCACTGACGCCGGCTTTTACCGGCTCATACCGCAAGTGGTGGTGCGTGCCGCCTCCGAGGCAGAGGTGTCAAGGCTGCTCAACGAAGCCTCACGGCTGGCGCTGCCGGTGACATTCCGCGCCGCCGGCACCAGCCTCTCAGGCCAGGCTATCTCCGACTCCATACTCATCGTGGCCGGCAAGCACTGGGAGAATTACACCATCAATGAAGATGCCTCGCTCATCACCATGCAGCCCGGCATCATTGGTGCCAGAGTCAACGAGCTGCTGGCGCCCTTCGGCCGCATGTTTGCCCCGGACCCCGCCTCCAAGAAATCAGCCATGGTGGGGGGCATCATCATCAACAACGCCTCCGGCATGAATTGCGGCACCCACGCCAACAGCGACCGCGTGCTGCTGTCAGCACGCCTGATTTTGGCTGACGGCACCGTCCTCGACACCGGCAATGCCGAGTCGCGCCGCGATTTTGCCGCCACTCAAGCGCCACTCATCAAAGAGATAGAGAGCATACGCGATGACATACGCGCTGATGCCGCCCTGTGCGAGCGCATACGCTACAAATACTCCATCAAAAACGTCACCGGCCTCAACCTGCTACCCTTCGTGCTCTATGATGACCCGTTTGACATCATCACCCACTGCCTCGTAGGCAGCGAGGGCACTCTCGCCTTCCTCAGCGAAGCCACGGTCAAGACATCACACCTCTACCCGCTGTCGGCATCAGCCATGGTGTATTTCACCGATATGGCCGAGGCGTGCCGCGCCGTGGTAGCGCTCAAAAAGGGAGCGCCCGTGCACAGCTGCGAGATGCTCGACAAAAAGTCGCTGGCGTCAGTCCACGACCCCACCGACGGCGGCCGCGGCCTCACGGCGCTGCTGATGGACACCAAAGCTGACACCGAGCAGCAGCTGCAACAACAGATTGACGCCATCATCGCCGTGCTCGCTGACTTCAGCACCTACGTGGAGCCGTCATTCTCTACCGACCCCGCCGTCACCTCACAATGGTGGAGCATACGCTCGGGAGTGTTCCCGGCGGTGGGTGGTACACGTCCCATAGGCACCACGGCGCTGATTGAGGACGTGGCATTTCACATTGATGACCTGCCGCGTGCCACAGCCGACCTCGAAGCGCTCCTGGTTGAGTGCGGCTACGATGATGCCTGCATCTATGGCCACGCCCTCGAAGGCAACTACCACTTCATCATAGCGCAGCGCTTTGACACCGCCGCCGATATTGACAAGTATCGCACCATGATGCTCAAACTCGAGCAGCTCGTGGTAGATAAATATGATGGCTCGCTCAAGGCCGAGCACGGCACCGGCCGCAACATGGCGCCTTTCGTGGCCAAGGAGTGGGGCACAAAAGCATACGCTATGATGCAGCGCCTCAAGCACGCCTTTGACCCGATGGCCATACTCAATCCCGGCGTCATCTTCAACGCCGACCCCGAGTGCTACATCAAAGGCATGAAGCCGCTGCCGCCCACCTCGCCCCGCATCGACAAGTGCATAGAGTGCGGCTTCTGCGAGGTCAACTGCGTGAGCTGCGGGCTGACACTGTCGGCACGACAGCGCATCGTGGCTCAGCGCGAGATGGCGCGTCTCCGCGCTGAAGGCTCAGACCCGCAGCGCCTCGCCGCCCTGACCAAGCAATTCAGATACCTCGGCAATGAGACCTGCGCCGGCGATGGCTTGTGCAGCACCTCATGCCCCATGGGCATCAACACCGGCGAGCTAATCCACGACCTGCGCCAAGCTGCTATCGGCAACAGCGGCCCGGCATACAACACCGGCGCATGGGCAGCCCGCCATCTGGGCGGCATCTCGGCCACACTACGCGGGGCGCTGACAGCCGCCGATGCTGTCCACTCCGTGATAGGAGACAAGGGCGTCAACATCATAGGGCGCGCCCTCCACAGCGTAGGCGCTCCGTTATGGACCGCGGCGCTGCCGGCAGCAGCTCACAAGATATCCCGGCCTCAGCCCTCCGCCGCCGAGAGCGGCAGCGAGCGCATAGTGGTGTATCTGCCTTCGTGCATCAACCGCACTATGGGCGCATCGCACCACCACGCCAATGACGCGGCCGACAGCCGACAGCTCTCCGACGTGATAGTGGCGCTATGCCAAAAGGCAGGATACACCGTGCGATACCCCGAAGACCTCAACAACCTATGCTGCGGCATGATATGGGAGAGCAAAGGCATGCCCGACATCGCCGATAGCAAGACGGCACAGACCGAGCAGGCGCTGCTCAAAGCATCAGAAAACGGGCGATACCCCGTGCTCTGCGACCAAAGCCCCTGCCTGCATCGCCTGCGCGAACATATCACCTCGATGCACCTCTACGAACCGGCTGAGTTTATCGCCGACGTACTCGCTGAGCATCTTGACTTCCACCCCACTGACACTCATATCGCAGTGCACGTCACCTGCTCAACCAGGCGCATGGGCCTCGCCGCTAAAATCATAGACCTCGCCCGCCGATGCTCGTCATCGGTGACGGTGCCCGCCGAGATAGGGTGCTGCGGCTTTGCCGGCGACAAGGGCTTCACCACGCCCGAGCTCAACGCCTACGCCCTGCGCAAGCTAAAAGCCTCGCTGGAAAAAGCTGGCGTAACTCACGGATACTCCAACTCGCGCACCTGCGAGATAGGGCTCACCACCAACTCAGGCATACAATATCAATCAATAGCATATCTCGTGGATAAATGCACCACACCAAAGTTATGACCCACACCGCCCAATCAGCCCACCCCAAGCCGCAGCGCTTGCTCGCGCTCGACATCTTGCGAGGCATCACCATAGCCGGCATGATACTTGTCAATAATCCCGGCTCATGGGGCCACATATACGCGCCGCTGGAGCACGCCTCATGGAATGGCCTCACGCCCACTGACCTCGTGTTCCCCTTCTTCATGTTCATCATGGGCGTCTCCTCCTACTTCTCGCTGCGCAAATACGACTTCAAGCCCTCACGAAGCGCCATACTCAAGATATTGCGACGCACGGCGGTGATATTTCTCATCGGTCTGGCGATAGCGTGGTTTGGGCGCTTTTTGCGCGGCATACTCTCTGACAAGACCTTTGTGGAGGCGGCATTTGACCTTAGCCACTTGCGCATCTTGGGCGTGATGCCACGCCTGGCGCTGTGCTACGGCATCGCCTCGCTCGCCGCCATATTCCTCGGGCGACGCAGAATACCCGCGCTGGGGGTGACGCTGCTATTGGCCTACACCGTAATCTTGCTCGCCGGCAATGGATACGCCTTTGCCGAGACCAATATACTGTATATCGTGGACCACGCAGTGCTCGGTGCTGACCACCTCTACACCGACACCATTGACGGCATATCACTGGCCTTTGACCCCGAAGGCCTGCTGAGCACCATTGCCGCCATCGCTCACACTCTGATAGGCTTTCTCTGCGGCGGCATGATAGTGAATACCAAAGACAACACACATCGCATCAACAAGCTCTTTGTCATCGGCACCATCCTCACCTTTGCCGGCCTGCTGATGAGCTACGGGCTGCCCATCAACAAAAAGATATGGTCGCCATCCTTCGTGCTCACCACCTGCGGCTTGGCATCGCTCTTCTTAGGGCTGCTGATATGGATTATCGACATCAAAGGCTATCGGCGCTGGAGCCGCTTCTTTGAGTCGTTTGGCATCAATCCGCTTTTTATGTACTGCCTCGGCGCAGTGCTCTCGATAATTATCGGAGCCGTGAAGGTGCCCTACGCCGCCGCTGAGACGGGCATGATTTCAATCAAAGGGTGGCTCTACGATGCGGTGCTGACGCCCCTTGCCGGCGGCGACCTCACGCTCGCCTCGCTGCTCTTTGCCTTAGCATTTGTAACCTTTAACTGGTGTATAGGATATATTCTCTATAAAAAGCAAATTTACATTAAGATATGATACTCATAGCAGACTGCGGAAGCACCAAGATAGACTGGTGTATCGTCAACAACGGAAAAGTTGAAAAGCAAGTGTTCACCATGGGAATGAACGCCATAATGCTCACCGAGGAGGAGATGCGCTCTCGTATCGCCGATGAGCTGATGCCCGAAATCAGCGGTTACAGCATCGAGGCAGTGCACTTCTACGGCGCCGGCTGCATCTCGCCTGAGGTATGCGCCAACGTGGCGCGCGCCATCAGCGCTAACATACCGGGCGCCAAAAGCGTCAACGTGCACACCGACCTGCTCGCCGCCGCGCGTGCCCTCTGCGGCCACAGCGAGGGCATAGCCTGCATCTTAGGCACCGGCTCAAACTCATGCTACTACGACGGCAGCGAGATACGCGACAATGTGTCGCCGCTTGGGTATATCCTCGGCGACGAAGGCAGCGGCGCCGTCCTGGGCAAGCTCTTGGTGGGCGATGTGCTCAAAAACCAGCTCCCCAAGGACTTATGCGACAAATTCCTTGCCGAATACGACCTTGACCGCCTCACCATCATACGCCGCGTGTATAAAGAGCCGCAGGGCAATCGCTTCTTGGCATCGGTGACACCATTTCTGCTGGCCAACATCGAGCGCCCTGAGATACACAGCCTCGTGCTCAACTCGTTCAAGGCCTTCTTTGTGCGCAACATACAGCAATACCCGGGCTACCGAAGCCTCAGCGTCAACTTCATCGGCTCTATAGCCTACTATTATCGCGACGTGCTCGCCGAGGCCGCCGAGGCTTGCGGCTGCCGCATCGGCACCATCATCAAGAGCCCGATGCAAGGCCTAATCCAATATCACAGCGCCTAACGCCGGCCGCCACACCACGCCCCACCACGCATAATCCCCCTACTTCAACTAATCATAGACCTCTCAAGATATGTTTGTAAAAATTAGTGAGCAACCATCGCTCTACAACGACCTCGAAAAGAAATCAATAGGAGAAATCCTGCATGACATCAATAACGAAGACAAGAAAGTGGCTCTCGCCGTAGAGAAAGCTCTGCCTCAAATCGAAAAGCTCGTCACTGAGATTGTGGCACGCATGAAACGCGGCGGCCGCATCTTCTACATGGGTGCCGGCACATCAGGACGCCTCGGCGTGCTTGACGCCTCCGAGATACCGCCCACCTTCGGCATGGACCCCTCATGGGTAATCGGCATCATTGCCGGCGGCGACACCGCCCTGCGCAACGCCGTGGAGAACGCCGAAGACGACACCACTCAAGGGTGGCGCGACCTGCAGGCCTTCAACATCTCTGACAAGGACACCGTCATCGGCATCGCCGCCTCGGGCACTACGCCTTATGTCATCGGCGCCCTCAATGACTGCCGCGCCCACGGCATTCTCACCGCTGCCATCACCTCCAACCCCGACGCGCCGGTGAGCCATGCCGCCGATATCGCCATCGAGATGATAGTGGGGCCGGAGTATGTCACCGGCAGCTCGCGCATGAAATCGGGCACCGGACAAAAGATGATTTGCAACATGATTACCACCTCGGTGATGATAAAAATGGGGCGCGTCAAAGGCAACAAGATGGTGAACATGCAGCTTAGTAACGCCAAGCTCGTAGACCGCGGCACTCGTATGGTCATCGATGAGCTGGGCCTGCCCTACGATGAAGCTAAACGCCTGCTGCTGATGCATGGCTCTGTCAAGAAAGCCGTTGACACATACCGCGGCATCGAGGAATAACCGCCCCACCATCACAATCCCATCAACCTCACTCTCGCGATATGATACGTCTCAATATCACCGGCGCTATGCGCCGTAGCTGCATGGCTCTGGCCGTGACGATAGTAGCCCTATGTGGCAGCACTGCGGCACACGCCCAAGAGCTCTACGGCCAGCGCTCATCACTCTTTGCTATGCTCAATTGCGACTCCACATCAATAGTAATGCTCGGCAACAGCCTCACCCACGGCTGCGAGTGGCACGAGCTCTTCGGCAACCCTCACATCCTCAACCGAGGCATCAATGGCGACACCGCCCAAGGCATTCTCGACAGGCTTGACCCTATCATCGCAGGCAAGCCCGCCAAGATTTTTCTGCTCACCGGCGTCAATGACGTGAGCCATGACCTGACGGCTGACTCGGTGGCTACCGCGATATGCAAGGTCATCGACACCATACGTCACGCCACCCCCGACACCCGGCTGTATGTGCAGTCGCTGCTGCCTATCAACAATGCCTTCGGGCGCTACAAACGCCTTGCCGGCAAGGAGCAGACCATACGCGACATCAACGCCCTGCTCGAGCCCAAGGTGCGCGAGGCCGGCGCCACATGGATTGACCTGTACCCGGCATTCTGCGATGCCGAGGGCAACCTACGCTCTGACCTCACCAACGATGGCCTGCACCTGCTCGCCCCGGGCTATGCCATCTGGCACGACATACTGCTGCCCTACATCAGCGAGTGAGCACGCTCGCCATGTAGGGCAGTCATTATCCTACTGAAGTGTTGATATCCTGAGGCTTACGCTACGCCATGCTGCGCGGGTGGCCCGAGCCGTCATGTGAGCGCTCCTCACTGTCATCGAGCTGCGGCTGCACATAGTTGGCGCGCACCTCGGCGTTGGCTTTGGCGCTGCTGTCGCCGTAGTCAACATCTTTCATCTTTACCTTGACCTCATCAAAGCCTTTGCCATACACGCCATTGACATTGGCCTGCGTCACAAAGGCATTGCGGTCAATTGACTTGATGATGCGAAATATGGTTACCGATTCTATCTTGCGGCACATCACCAGCAGCACCTTTACCTCTTGCTTGCTATACCAGCCCATGCCCGTGAGCACGGTGCAGCCACGCCGCGCATGATTGTTGATGGCGGTGGCTATCTCACGCCACTTGGGCGAAAAGATTGTGAACTGCACCGCCTGGCGGTTGGTGTTGATAACCATATCGGCAGTGTAAGACGCCAGCAACAGCACCACAAAGCCAAACACCACCTTGTCGAGCTGGTGAAACAAAAAGTATGACGATGATATAATAAACACATCAGTATAAAGCATCATACGGCCGATGCTCACATTGGTGTGCTTATTGACCATCGCCGCCACGATGTCAGTGCCGCCGCTGCTGCCATTGTGCACAAAGGTGAAGCCCAGGCCGAAGCCGCAGATGAGCGAGCCTATCACTATATTCATAAAAGGCTCTGACGTCATCGGATGGGTAAACATAGGCTGGAAGATGCCAATAAACACCGATATCATCGTGGCGCCATAGATGGTGCCGAGCACAAACTGCTTGCCCACGATGCGGTAAGCAAAGCCCAGCAATATCAGATTGCACACATACTGCGTCACAGCCACCGGGATGCCTGTGGTAAAATACACCAGCGAGCCTATGCCCGCAAGGCCGCCCATTATCACTTTCTCCGGAAGAATGAAGCCCGTGAAACCGAAGGCAAAGGCCGCCATGCCTATCGTGATAAAAATATAATCCTTGGCTGAGCGCCAAAGCTGCATTTTAGTTATTGACATCGCTATTCGTAAGTTCTGTTTTTCTATCGCAAAGTTAATACTATTTTCGCTATTATCACACCGTAGCCCCACATTTACAGCCTTTTTTTCTACAAAAAGAGATTTATGAGCTCCGCCGATTTGGCAGTTTGCAAAAAATTGCCTAAATTTGCACCTCGAATTGAGAATAATAAACAATAAAAAATATACAAGGCAATGAAACGTACATTCCAACCTTCTAACCGCAAGAGAGTCAACAAGCACGGCTTCCGCGAGCGTATGTCAACTGCCGATGGCCGCAAAGTACTCGCACGCCGTCGCGCTAAAGGCCGCGCACGCCTCACCGTTTCCGACTCTATCGCAAGCAAATAATCCATCAAGAAATTACAGCTGCTGATAGCTCGCATGAGCCGCATCGCCCTCAGTGATGCGGCATAATGTGTTTATATATATAGCACACACAGCTCATAACCACATACTCACCCCCATGCTCACACTACCCACTGACCCATATTTTCAACAACAATGGCACAAGATGCTCAGCGGCGAGACCTACGACGCCACATACCACGTATTCATCGACCTGCTTGAGCAGACTCGCGATGTCATGGAGCAGTTCAACACCATGCAGCCATCGCTCACTGACAGCCGTATGGCCATTATTAAGGGCGTGCTCGGCAGCTGCGGCAGCTGCGTGGTCATCAATCAGCCATTCAGATGTGATTACGCATGCAACATCCATATCGGCAGCAACGTACTCATCAACTACAACGCCACCATCCTCGATGAAGCGCGCGTAAGCATTGGCAACAACGTGTTCATAGGCCCCAACGTGAGCATCTACACACCCTGCCACCCCCTCGACGCCGAGAGCCGACGCAAAGGCATCGAATGGGCCCTGCCGGTGACAATCGGCGATGACGTGTGGATAGGCGGCAGCGCCACCATATTGCCCGGCGTGACCATAGGCCGCGGATGCGTCATCGGTGCCGGCTCCGTGGTGACCCACGACATAGCCCCATACACCATGGCCGCCGGCAACCCATGCCGCCACATCAAAGACCTGCCCCACCCCGCCGGCGACGCGCAGCCCTGATGCTCGCCGTGACACTGCCCGGGGGCATCGATTAGCGGCTATAGCGCGACATAGAAATGAAAAGCACGCCGGCCTTTGCAGGTGCGGGCGTGCTTTGTAACGTTGATGTGGGAGATTATGCCTGCGGGTCAGTTGAGGATAATTCCCGGCAGTGTGGCGCCTTGGATGATTACCGGAGCATAAACTCGCGCAAACTGGCGGAGGAAAGCCACTGTCTCGCGTCGCGGTGCATTACGCTGCTCTCGGCTCTGATGGGGCGCTGCCACTTGTTGTAAGTTTGGAGTAGAGCATTTCTTCATAGGCAGGCTATGGATGTGTTAGTGAGGTTAATAATACAGCGACCATCTTTTTCATGGTACACTATATTAACGCAGCTATGTGCAAGATATTGTGCCAAATACGACAAAAAAACGAGCATTTATCGCCTCGGCAGCGATGACTGCGCTCTCGGCGCCTCTCACCATAGGTTGAAGCGGAAGCCCACGGCAGCCTCTATCGAGAAGATGGCGCTGGCAAAGGTGGTCTGGTTTTCGTTGACGAGGGCCAAGTCAATAGATCCCATAGTGCCAACAAACCAGCGACGGTTGGGGCTGTTCCACACCAGCGACATCTTAAACTTATTATAGATGGAGAGCGACACCTTATCTTCAGACTTGTTGATGGTGCCTTTGCGTATGCCTATGATTGGCGATTCGCTGACGGCGAGGAGCCAGTTGGGGTGAAACACCCAGTTGTAGCCATAGCCACCGCGTATGGCATAGTTAGTGCCGGAGATGTAGTATCGGTGACCGCCCCAAGTCTCGGGGAGATACTCGAGCATGCGCGGAGGCAGCGAGCTGAAGTCGAAGTCATATTGCTGGTGGTATATTGAAATACCGGCATAGAATGAGCCTTGGCTACGTTTCTGGACACGGCTGAAGTTGAAAGCAGCGGCTTGTGAGTATTTTTTGTGGTTGAAATAATAGTATAGGTCAAGGCCCCAGGACTCGTTGTTGATGCCGTCGAAGTCGATGCCGACGTCGGAGCCTTTATCGCCGATGCCGAAGTATGTGATTTTGGTGCCGATGTCATTGCTCATCCAATAAAGCTCGGCAGATAGGAGGCTGCAGTCGAAGCCGAATTTGAAGCGAGATTTAGACATATTGCTGCCGCCGAACAGCTTGCTCATATTGACATCATATCCCAACGAGACGGCCATATAAGTGAGATACGGGCCTATCGATGTGGATGGGTCGGTGCGCAGATGCATATTCACATCGCCGGGCAGCATAAACGAGTAAAAGTCAAACCAGCTGTCGGTGCGCACCTTGCCGTTGAATTTATAACCTGTACCTTCGACATACGTAGTGTCGTAGCCGTTGAAGAATTTATCACCCCAGCGATA
>JAEDNZ010000167.1 GCA_016302215.1 Muribaculaceae bacterium | reverse complement strand
TACGGCTTTATATCTCTTTTATTCCTATGTCTTTGAGATAGCGATAGATGCCATCGTACCACTCGGGCTTGCGTGTCTCATCAGGTGGCACCCCATGGTCTCCATTGGGCACTACGATGACCATGCCTTGGCGTGCTCGGGTGAGGAGTACGCGATAAGCATTGATTTGATACGCTTGGTTGATGGGCTTGTTGATATTCTGCCACTTGGTGCCAGACCGTAGCTGGAAATGTTGCCATGCTGTATGGTCCTTGTTTAGGCGTAGGTCAGCATCCCAAGCGACACAGGCCCAGTCGATCTCGAGGCCTTGCACCTCAAATTCGGTGATGGTGTCTTCGAGGGCATTTGACGAACGTATGTCGCTGTCGTCTTCGAGGAACCAGTGGACAAAGTCGGGCTTATAGCGCACGTTAATGCTTATGGCTTTTAGTCGTTCGGCTTTACTGCTGGCGAGGAGTCCATAGCGCTCGCTGCCACGGGCGTGGTTGCGTAGCCATTGTTTGGCGGTATCCAATGAGCGTGTCAGCACAATAGGGTAGTTGGTCAGCTCCTTTAGTGTGGCGGCAGCGTCTTCATGTTTTAGAGCTAAGAGTTGGTTGACGAAAATGCTGACCTTCTCTGCGCGGAACGAGCGCATTGACATTTTCAGATGCAGGTCTTCGCGAGGTCTCAGTTGTCGCTTCACGCGCGCGAGCTCTTCTTTGCTCACATCGCCGGATTTGATTAGGTATTCAGACATGTAAATGTCCCAATCCTGATATCGTCTGTCAACAGATGCTATCCACTCTTTCAATCCGGCTTCACCTTTGTTGATGGCTTGTCCGTTGCCGACCAGGCAAATGACGACGCCCCAATCAGGCTGACGGTCCATGCATGATATGAGGTATTCAGGCTCGCTGTAAGGGAAGTCCTTAATGCCCTTCTTCTTACTCATAAAGCGTTTTAGCTCATCAGCAGTCCAGGCGCGCTGAGCTTCATCGAAGATGGCTACGTGCTCGGCAGGGATGTATGCCTTGTCGGTGTGGCTGTGGAAGTAGCCCTTGATAGGCCGTATCTCGTTGGCTACCACTTCGGTGCCCTCGAGGTATAGGTCACGGTAATGGTGTATCATCTGTATGAAGGCTTTAACCTTGCTCTTGGCTTGCTCCTTGGTGCAAGGCTTGCGTCTTTCTTGTTTGGCTTTTACTTTCTCGCGGCGTATATAGTCGCGGGTTAAAGCCTCTTGCAGCACTTCTACAAGGGGATAGTTGCCGGAGAGGTAAACAGCCTTCTCGCCTCGATTGAATTGGTCGATGGCGGTGTTTAATCCGATGAGAGTCTTGCCGGCGCCGGGCACACCCGTAATGAAGCATACGGCCTTGCGCCGGTGTTCGCGGCAATAGTCAATGATTTGGCATATTTCGGCTGCTGCTTTGTCAATATCCCCGCCGTGCTTTGTGATGTCGTCAACGGTGTTCTCTTCGTATAGCGCCACGGCGGCTTCGATGATCGTAGGCGTAGGTTCATAGCCGCTCTTTGCCCATTGCTCATCGCGAATGTCGGAGTGCTTGACGGCGCTATGGGGTATCTGAGCTAATGGCAGGGATATTGCCTTGGATAGCAGCTTGCAATTTGTCTGTATCGGCTCATACACATCGTCCTCGAAATGACGGAGGACAAACTCGCAGTTTTTGTCCTTTTCAGAAGACGCCACGAGGATAGGGATGATGATGCGTTCCCGGCAGCCCTCTTGGAAGTTCTTCAGGTCAAGAGCGTAGTCCCATACTTGGGTGCGTCCTTCGTGAGTGAATTTGTTGTCGGCGGTTTTGTATTCAAGGACAAAAATGAGTTCGTCGATTACGAGGATAACATCAGCGCGCCGACCCATGCGTGGTATGTTGTATTCCAGATACACGCTGCCTCTGTCTTTGTAAGGCTCAAGGACATTACGCAGCGACTCAATCTCCTCGACCCACGAGCCTGACGTCTCTTCATTGATGTCGTGCTGACTGGCAAGAGTCAGCTTACCGATGATCTCATCAACGCTCTTGGTGAGGAACTCTGAGATGGTATCTGAATAGTAATATCTGAGAGCTGCCATGATGTGTTATTGCTGTGTCGCCATCGTAATGGTGATGCGTAGCTACAATTATTTGTCGGATACTATATATTCGTTTGCTTTGACATGCGCAGCGAGCCATGTGGCGCATTTGATAGCCGAGCACGCGCGCAGTCTTTGATTGCAAAGATAGCAAAAACCGATGAAGGGCGCAGGAGTTTTGCCTAAAAAATTTTTTTAATGGTAATAATTTGATGAAGGCCGCTTTTGTGTGGCGATTATTAGGCTATGATGTGGTAGTATCGCGATATTTTGCTAACTTTGTGGCCTGAAATCACATTTTTTGCGAGTCCGTGCATTTGTATTTATATTTATTGGTAAGAAGTATCACCGTAGTGCTACTTATTCTGTTGTGCGCCGGTAGGGCCGCTGCTATCATTGTAGCGACTGATAGTGTGGCGTGTGACAGCAGTAGCGTAGCACCGGTCGCCATCGCCGCAGACAGCGTGGCGGCGAGAGAGGGGCAGGGTAGTGCTCCGTGCACTCCCTTTGCGCCGCAGCAGCTTATCGTGCCGGGCGTGGTGATCGCTGTCGGCGCCGCCACTTCGATAGGCCATTGGTTTGACCCGGTCAATGAGGCTGTGCGTGATGGTATGGCCGACATCCGTGGCGACCACTACTTTCATGCCGATGACTACTTGCAATATTTGCCCGTAGCGGCATATCTGGGAATGGGAGCTTGCGGCATCAAAAGCCGCCACGGCATAGTGTCGCGCCTCATGGCAGGCGCTACAGCATATGCCGCCATGGGCATCATGGTCAATGTGCTCAAATATACCGTCAAGGAGCCGCGCCCCGATAGCGGGACTCGCAACTCTATGCCGTCGGGACATACCGCCACGGCATTTATGGGCGCCGAGCTCGTGCGCCTGGAGTATGGCACCGGGTATGCTATCGGCGCTTATTGTGTGGCTGCCGGCATTGCATTCTGCCGCTTGTACAATAATCGTCATTGGCTCAATGACGTGATTATGGGTGCCGGTATAGGCATACTCAGCGCCCGCATCGGCTACTGGATGCTGCCCTTGTATCGCAGGTGGCTCAAGCTCGACAGCCGCGGCGGCAAGGCTTTTGCCGCAGTGCCGGCCTTTGAGCCGGGCACGCGCTCGCTCGGGGTGGCTCTCTGCGCCACGTTCTGATGCGAAACCGGCAGCCTCCAGCCTCCTGCACCTCATTTTCAGCACTTTTTACCCCATCCTCTTGCTTTTCTCCCGACAAAGTATTACCTTTGTCATCAGAAGGCTTGTTGGACGTAGGGCCGGAAAGGGCACCGGCCTCCTCTGAACTTTCAGAGGGCAGTATGAGGAGTTGCCCGTCCTCACGTTCGGCCTGCCTTTTTATTTTTTCCAATCCTCTATTATCGACCTCGTGCCAATGCACGATTTCCACGTTATCCTTGTTCTCGTTCACCTCAAGGATAACCAGTTTGTTGTTGCCCTTTCCGTCGGGTACGTTGATAACTATCCAATTGTTAGGACGTGATATAGGTTTATTATGCCCATAGAGTGTCGGATTATATAACGCCTCTTTCAAGATTGCTCTACTCATTTCGGGAGTAAGTTCATCGTGACGAATGGCATTTCGACCGAGAATGTTCTTCTTGATGATTACAGGCTTGCCTTTCGTGGATAGGACTCTCTGCACGTTTTCGGGGAGAGTGGGCAACACTATTGAACGTGTCGGTTCTGTGAAATCATTATCGGTAATTTCATCAATGGAGGACACCTGCTCAACGATGAGTTTTCCGTTCTCGTCAATCGGGTTACCTTGATTGTCGTAACGCTCTATCGGCTGAGGCTCTCCGCCTCCTCCGCTATCATCTGGAGTTCCTGCTCCACGCTCGGACGGCTCTGCTCCTGCCGGATTTTGTTCTCCGCTTGCAGGTGG
>JAEDNZ010000166.1 GCA_016302215.1 Muribaculaceae bacterium | reverse complement strand
ACGTTGAAGTCAGCGGCGAGCACACGCTCCATCACCTGGCTGGCCGTGGTAGCGGCGCCGCCGCCAAAGTCCCACGTCTGCCTGTTGTGGCAGCCCGGGCACTTATGAGCGCAGCCGGCAAAGTATATCGATGTGCGCAAGCCCGGTCCATCTACGGTGGTGCCTTCGATGATGTCAATGATGCGCATGCGGCAAGAGAGTATCGATTATTCGTGCACCACGCGGTCGTTAAGCTCGGCGAGCTTGGCATTGTTCCAGCGGTCAGTGGTGCCCACGAGGTATCCGGTGATGCGTTGTAGTTTGTCGATGGCAGTGCTGTGGCATTTTGGACATTCGTGGAGGTCCTTTGAGGCATCTTCGTAGCCGCAGTTCATGCACCTGTTGCGGTTGTGGTTGACAGAGCAGTAGCCTATGTTGTATCGGTCCATGAGGTCCACGATGTCAGATATAGCCTCGGGGTTGTGAGTGGCGTCGCCGTCAATCTCCACGTAGAAGATGTGGCCTCCACGTGTCAGCTCGTGGTATGGGGCCTCGACTTGTGCTTTGTGGCGCGGCGAGCAGTGGTAATATACGGGCACGTGGTTTGAGTTGGTGTAGTATATCTTATCTGTGACGCCGGCGATGATGCCAAACGATTTGCGGTCTTTGACGGTGAATTTGCCGGAGAGGCCTTCGGCGGGAGTGGCGAGCACGGAGTAGTTGTGGCCATAACGCTCTGAGAACTCGTTGGCTCGCGAGCGCATGTGGCTGATGATGCGCAGGCCCAGCTGCTGTGAAGCTTCGCTCTCGCCGTGGTGTTTGCCTGTGAGCGCCACCAGACATTCGGCCAATCCGATAAAACCGATGCCGAGAGTGCCTTGATTGATTACGCTCTCGATGGTGTCAGTGGGGGCGAGGTGCTCGGCGCCGTTCCAGAGCTTGCTCATCAGCAGCGGGAATTGCTTTACGAGTGCTGTCTTTTGGAATTGGAAGCGGTCATTGAGCTGTCGGGCAGCAATCTCGAGCACGTTGTCGAGCTTGGAGAAGAACATATCGATGCGCTCGTTGGGGTCTTGTATGTTCATGCACTCGATGGCGAGGCGCACGATGTTGACCGTGGTGAAGCTGAGGTTGCCTCGGCCAATAGAGGTCTTTTCGCCGTATCTGTTTTCGAATACGCGCGTGCGGCATCCCATGGTGGCTACTTCATAGAGGTAGCGCTGCGGGTCGGCGGCGTTCCACTTCTCGTGCTGATTGAAGGTGGCGTCGAGGTTGACGAAGTTGGGGAAGAAGCGTCGTGCCGTCACCTTGCAAGCGAGGCGGTAGAGGTCGTAGTTGGGGTCGGAGGGAAGGTAGCTGACGCCGCGTTTTTTCTTCCATATCTGTATGGGGAAGATGGCAGTGGCGCCGTTGCCCACGCCTTCGTAGGTGGAGTTGAGGAGCTCTCTGATGATGCATCGCCCCTCGGCCGAGGTGTCGGTGCCGTAGTTTATAGAGCTGAATACCACCTGGTTGCCACCGCGCGAGTGTATGGTGTTCATGTTGTGAATGAAAGCCTCCATAGCTTGGTGCACGCGGCTGACAGTGCGGTTTACGGCGTGCTGCAAGATGCGGTCGTCGCCGCAGAGGTCGTCGAGGGGCTGATATGTGTAGTCAGTGAATTGGTGCTGATACATGTGCGACAGGTCTTTGCCATAGAGCTGCTCGAGGTTCTTGACTTCCTCAATGAAGGAGGAGCGCACAAAGGGAGCCAGATAGAAGTCAAAGGCCGGGATGGCTTGTCCGCCATGCATCTCGTTTTGAGCTGTCTCGAGCGAGATACAAGCAATGACGCTTGCCGTCTCGATGCGCTTGGCGGGACGAGACTCGCCGTGCCCGGCAATAAATCCGTGGTTGAGGATGCGGTCGAGGGGGTGCTGGACGCAGGTGAGGCTCTTGGTGGGGTAGTAGTCTTTGTCGTGGATGTGGATATATCCGTGGCGCACGGCATCGCGCGCCTCAGCGCTCAGCAGGTAGTCATCGACGAATGGCTTTGTTGTTTCCGAGGCAAATTTCATCATCATACCTGCCGGCGAGTCGGTGTTCATGTTGGCGTTTTCGCGAGTGATATCGTTGTTTTTTGCCTCGATGATTTCGTGAAACATATCGCGCGTCTTGGCCTTGCGAGCAATAGAGCGCTGGTCGCGATAAGCTATGTAACGCTTAGCTACCTCTTTGCGAGGGCTCGCCATGAGCTCTAATTCCACGAGGTCTTGTATCTCTTCCACGGTCATGCGCTCAGAGCCGCGCGAGCCAATGCGGCACGCTATCTTATTTATCAGCGATTCGTCTTCGCCTAACTCGGTGGTGAGCATAGCTTTGCGGATTGCTGACTTGATTTTTTCTTCGTTGTAACCTACGACGCGGCCGTCGCGCTTGACTACTATTTGTATCATGGCTTATAATGAGATGAGGGTGCTTGTTTGATTTTATTTTAGGGTGTCGCTTGGGTGAATAATCGTATGGCCGATATTCTTTGCAAAGCTACAAAAACTTTATTTAATTGGCAACTTTTGTGGGTAAAAAATTTTCAAAATTATCACTTTTGGAAAACTTTTTATGTGATGCAAAAATTTAATACATTGAAAATCAATGTTGTAAAAAATATTTTGGAAAACTTTGCCGGGAGTGTTTGTTATGTGGGTTGTCGGGTGCGTGATAAGGTGCGGGTGCTGCGGTGTTGAATTTTTTGTTGCGGAGAGTGGCAGTGGAGGTGGGTGCCGTGCGGCAGTTATCCGCTTGGCGTGTATGAACTTTTTGACGCGCTATGTTGTTATAAAGACAAAACGATAAACAACGTTTCTGACATTAATCCATCTAATTAGTTTAACACTATGAAAAATTCAAGTTTGGCATTGGCACTCATCGGAGGCGCGGTAGCGGGCGCTGCCATCGCCTTGTTGCTTGCCCCGGAGAAGGGATGCGACACCCGTAAGGCCATCAGCCGTTTTATCAAAAGTCATTGCCCCGGATGTAAGGATTGCTCGCTCGATGAAATCACCGAGGAGATAGCAGCAAAAATTGACCCAACAGCAGACTAATCAATAACAGACGCCGCCCATACTATAAGTCTGACTACAGTCCTTAATTCGGAAGCAATACCCTCGGCGGCAGAGCCAGTGAGCAAGAGCATAGCGGCTCAGCCGGCCGAGGGTTTAAAAGAAACGACCTAAATAAATATATGTGTTATGATGCATCAGACCTCTACCACCACCATTGAGCGATTGGCACGATTGCTTACAATCTATGCCAGACTCAATATTAACCAAGCTCGAATGATAGTGGCGGAGCGCATATCATTATTATTATCGACCATAGCAGTGACGGCGATTGCTATAGGGCTCGGGCTGCTGGCCTTGGCTTTTGTGTCGATAGGTTTAGGTCACTTACTCGCCGTCACCATAGCACCGGTTGCCGCATATCTATATGTGGCAGCCTTTTATGTAGTGGTCACCATAGTGGTGATAGTGTTCAGGCGCCGGTTGATAATAGACCCGATAGCGCGTTTTGTGTCAAAAATTATATTGTCATCACCTTCAAAGCATAGTGTATGAGCCGCGTAGCATTACATATACTCGAGCTTGACGATGCGGCGATAGCGCGGGGGCTAACGTTGGAGCAGATGCGGCGGCGTATAGCGGCCAACAGCGGCGCCATAGCTATGGTGTCAGCGCAGATGCGTGAGCAATGGGGGCAGATAATGCATGGCAATATGGTGCTGCGAGCCGCTACTCGCAAGAGGCTGTCGCGAGGCCTGCTCTTGCTTGATTACATCACCATGGGCATTAAGGCCTACCGTAAAATAGCTGTGCTGCTCAGGCATCGGCGCGGAGGTTCTGCATCTCCACGAGCCTGCGATAATGTCCGTTGAGGGCCATCAGCTGCTCGTGGTTGCCGCGCTCCACTATTTCGCCGTCGTGCAGCACATATATCATGTCGGCGTGCATGATGGTAGATAGGCGGTGAGCTAT
>JAEDNZ010000165.1 GCA_016302215.1 Muribaculaceae bacterium | reverse complement strand
AGTCGTTGCCCACAAAACCAATCCAGCGACCGGTGCGATAGTTGCCGTTGCCCACGATGCCGTCGGTGAGCGTAGGAGCGCCGTCGAAGGCATAGTTCTCGTTAGGCTGACTGTTGAAGGTGACCGGGCAGAACGTGGCGACGCCGTTCACGGTGACGGTGTCAGCCAGTTCGCGGCTAAGCTTGCCTCCAGCCATCGACACGGCACGCAGTATGCTCGATGCGCCGATGGTGAACGGGCGAGTGTATACCGGCGACTGCTCGGTTGGCTTTGTGCCGTCGAGGGTGTAGTGAATGGTGCGACCTTTCAGCGTTGTCAGCGTCACTTCGAGGGCATGGGCATCGCTTTTGGGCGTGTATTTTGGCGAGATGTCGGCAAGGTGACGCGCGTAGTTATAGCCCAGCGCATCGTAGGTGGCAAACAATGCCGGCACGCGGTTGAGGAAGTCGTTGTAGTTTTTGAGTCGGGCATCGGTCCAAAGCACCTCGGCAAGCGCAGCCACGCGAGGCATAGCCATATATTGCACCTGAGAGAATGAGGGAATGTATTCGGTCCAGAGATTAGCCTGAGCGCCAAGCACGAGCGCCGATTCGGCAGCATTGAGCTGCTTAGGCACCGGTTCGAAGCTGTAGACGCGCTCCACCGGGATGAATCCGCCAATGGCGAACGGCTCGAACTGAGTCTCCTTGCTCTGATAGAAATCGAAATAGAGATGCGTGTTAGGCGAGAGAATCACGCGGTTGCCGCGTCGGGCGCCGTCGATGGCACCGGCATCGCCACGCCACGAGGTGACGATGGCATCGCTGGGCACGTCGCATTCAAGCACTTCGTCCCAACCAATCATTGTTCTGCCACGTTGCTTAATTACGTTGTAGGCAAAGCGAGTGACATAGCCTTGTAGGCGGTCGTCAGCCGAGAATTTGCCTTTTGCCGTGATGCCTTCGCTTGCGATGCGAGCTTGACAGCGCGGACATTCTTTCCAGCGCACCTTAGGACATTCGTCGCCGCCGATGTGGATGTATTGCGATGGAAACAGGTCGATGATTTCGTTCAGCACATCGCTGATGAATTGCATAGTGCTGTCGTTGCCCACGCAAAGCACCTCGTCGCTCACGCCCCACTGCGTCCAAACGTCGTAAGGTCCGCCCGTGCAGCCCAGATGCGGATAGGCAGCCAAAGCGGCGCGCATGTGCCCCGGCATATCAATTTCGGGAATCACCTCTATGTGGCGCTCGGCAGCGTAGCGAATCACGTCGCGCACCTGCTCTTGGGTGTAGAATCCGCCGTGAGGCACGCCGTCCCATTTGCCCGGATTGCGACCGATGACGGTTTGTGTGCGCATCGAGCCTACCTCGGTGAGGCGCGGATATTTCTTGATTTCAATGCGCCAACCTTGGTCGTCGGTCAGGTGCCAGTGGAAGGTGTTCATATTGTGCAATGCCAACATATCGATGAACTGCTTCACCTCGTCGACACCGTAGAAATGGCGGCTGACGTCGAACATCATGCCGCGATAGGCAAATCGGGGAGCGTCGGTGATGGTGGCAGCCGGCAAAGCCACCTGTTGCGACGGGCTTTGCGGCAGCGATTTGCGCAGCGTGGTTATGCCACGGAAGGTTCCGGCAGCCGATGCGCCGTTAATCACAATGCTGTCGGCACACACCGTGAGCCTATATGCTTCGCGGTTGGCGTGGCTGAGCGAGGCGTGCAGCACAATGGGCGTGCCTTTGCCGTCAGGTTCTACGGCGATGCCCGTCGACTGCTTGATGTATTGCGCAAGCAGTTGCGCTTCGGTTTGCAGAGCGGCGTCGCAGCGTATGCTTACGCCCTGTTGCAGCACAAAGGGTTCGCCCTGATTGCTGACTATCGAATTTGGCAAAGGAATCACTTGATATGAAGCCTTTGGTTGCGCCATGGCAGAGAATCCGGCAGCGGTGAGCACGGCTGCGAGGGCATATTTGATGGTGCGTTGTATTTTGGTGTTCATTGTTTATTGTTTTGTGGGTTTATATTCAAATAAAAAATACTCAGGTGCGCCAAACACATTTGCGGCGGGTGAAGAACATGGTGATAGCCACTGCCAGCGACGTGAGGATGAAGCCTTGCAGAGCACCCAACCACGGCGATTGGTAGAACACGCCAAACCAGCGAGTCACGCCCAGCAGGTTGAGCACCGGGTAGATGGCAAGGTCGACAGCCACGTATGCCACCATGGGGTTTTGCCCCGATTCCACAAGGAAAGCAGTGGAGCGATGCAAGCGGAAATAGTCGGTGAGCACACTGAGTAACACCAGCGTGGCAAACGATAGTCCGGCTGTGGTGAACAGATAGCTTACGGTCACGGGGTCCTTCTTGATGCCGTCTTCGTATGCCTCGAAGCACAGCCCGAGAGCCACCATTGCAGCAGCGCAGGTCCACAACTGGCGCCACAGGGCAGTGTAGCCTTCGCCGCGGCGCACGAGGCAGTAGCCAACGATTAGCAGCAAGGCGTTGAGCACCAGATTGAGCACGATGACTCGGGTGTAGAGGCAGCACAAGTTCACAATCACCAAAGCCAGAGCCGTGGCGGCGATGGCGATGGCTGTGGCTGGTTTGGTGGCGGTGTCGGTTGTGGTGTTGGCGATGTGCTTAAGCAGCATCTCGCCGGCGAATGTGCCGGGAATCACTATCAGCAGATATTCGAGATAGCGTGGTTGATAGAGCCACGGTGCCGAGGTGAAATGAAGCAGCCAAGCAGTCCACGAATTGGCGTCGGCGTTTGCCGAGATGAACAGAGCCATCACTGCACCCGTGACTGCGATACGAGCCATCGGGTGGTTGATGGTGAACACATAAAGCAGCGTGGCAGATACGCACACGTTGGCAAGAATGAGAATGATGATGTTGCTTTGCGAGAGCGAGAAGTCGCTGCCGTGCACCGCATATAGCAGAGCAGCCATGGCAGCAACGCCGGTTGCCGGCACAGCCTTATGCACCCATTCGGGCAGGCGAGAAGGCAAGCGGACGAATATGGCAAACAGCAGGGCAAATCCTATAAGGGCTATAACCCAGTTGCTCCAGCATTGCGGATTGCCGGTCATATAGGGATAGAGATGCTGAATGACGATGGCAAAGAACGCCAGTTTAATGCCTCGCCAAAGCGCATTGAGCGCCAAGCGCCATGTAGCTACGCCTTGCGAGTGCTTTCTGCCCACCGAGAACGGCAACGCCGCTCCGAGGGCAAACAAAAACGACGGAAACACCAGGTCGACCCAAGTCAAACCGGGCAGATTGGGGTTGAACACATGGTCGGGCGGCGGCACTTGGGCATGATACATCCATCCTGGCAGTATGCCGTATACCACCGTTGCGCTAAGCACCATGGTGAGGATGGCGTAGCCGCGCAGGGCGTCGAGCGCCATAGCACGCTGTTTCACTGTGCCTTTGTTTGGTTCATTCCTTTCGATATTTCGTTCCATAGGTTATGTGTTATGATGTGAACAATGTCGAACACCATCACCCCGTCGCTTGAGCGCAGGTTTTCGGCGATGGCTTCGCTGAGTTTTTGCGGAGATTTATAGAATTGGCTCACCAGCACGCCGCCCAAGAAGGGTTTGCCGCCCATAATGTTGCGCAGGTTGAGGTTCGAGCCTTCGACGCAATACCACGAGCCTTGGCTGGCTTGGCTGTCGGTTTCGTTCCACACCGAGCTGCCGTGATAGTCGCGGAGACGTATGTCGGTGTAGTAGTTGCCGGTGGCGTACACGTCGAACAATTCGGCTAAGCCGGTGTTTTTATAGTCAGGCGTTGCCCATGAGTATTGCTTCGAGGGGTCGTAGGTGTTGCTGGCGAAGTTCACGCCCACCTCGTAGTACGACGGATACCAGGCGCCGGTGTATGTTCCGAAGGCGAGGGCTGGGTTGACAGCCTTCACCGCCTTGCGAGCCTCGGCGAAGAAGTCGCGTATCACCGTGGCGCGCCATTCAATCCATTTGCCGAACCATTTGCCGGGCACGGCGGTGTGG